>NZ_LECT01000019.1 GCF_001027925.1 Rhodopirellula islandica
GCAACTCCCGGCTACCATCTGACATCCCTACCGGGATGAAGAAAGACAGCAAGCCGGAAGAAAAATTGCATTCGCTATCCGAACGCCAACATCAAACATTTCGCAGCCCAGGCGAACGCCCAAACGGCTCACAAGGTGAAACCCAATCATTCTTGCGTAGCGGCTTTGGAGTCGGTCGAGCCGTGGAGGTGGCTGGCATGATTTTGGTTGGTGGGTTAGGAAAGGTTCGGCCGCCTGCTAGCATTGTCGCTGAGCGTTGGATGCATCAAACGCTCCAGGGTTTGAACCCGCTTGTTCGGCCCACTCACCTTTCCATCTCCACTGTTGATCGACCATGATTCGCACGCGATTTGCCCCCAGCCCGACCGGATACTTGCACATCGGCGGCGTCCGTACCGCACTTTTCAATTGGCTGCTCGCGAAACAGGCTGGCGGGCAATTCATCCTGCGAATCGACGACACGGACGCGGGACGCAATGTCGAGGCGGCCCTGAAACCGATCCTGGACGGTTTTCGTTGGCTCGGGATGGACTGGGACGAAGGCCCCGATGTCGGCGGCCCCCACGGTCCCTACTTCCAATCACAGCGAGGCGATTTGTACCGAGCCGCGGCTGAGAAGCTGCTCGCCGACGGTCACGCCTACCGTGATTTTGCCAAGCCCGATGAGTTGCAGGCACTGCGCGAAGAAGCTCAAAAAGCCGGCGAGGCATTTGTCTACGATCGCCGCTGGATGGCGGAAGACGAAGCGGCCGCGGCCAAGTTCGAAGCCGAAGGTCGCCAAGGCGTCCTGCGTCTGAAGATGCCCCGCGAAGGACAATGCGTGATCCAAGATTTGATCCGCGGCGAAGTCGTCGTGGAATGGGCGTCGGAACAAGACCATGTGATCGCGCGTGCTGACGGCAGCCCGCTGTATCACCTGGCCAGCGTCGTCGATGATCACGAACTGAAGATCACGCACGTCGTTCGGGCCGCGGAACACCTGCCCAACACGGCTCGCCAAGTCTTCATCGCTCAATCCCTCGGGTATGACCTGCCGATCTACGCTCACCTGCCCTATGTGGCTGAGCCCGGTGGATCTGCCAAGTTGAGCAAGCGAAAACTCGACAAGTACAAGAAGAACCGCGACTTCGCAGTGTTGCTGGCTCACGGCGAAAAGATTGCCGAGCGTTGCAACATGCAAATCGACGCGGACACGTTCAATCCCGTGCTGGTCGATTTCTATCGTGAAATCGGATTCTTGCCCGATGCGTTGCTCAACTACCTGTTGTTGCTGGGTTGGTCGCTGGACGGCGAAACCGAAAAGTTCACGGTCGCGGAAATGATCGAGAAGTTCACTCTGGACCGAGTCAACAAGGCTCCTGCTTCATTCGACCCTGCCAAATTGCAATCGTTCGAAGGCGATGCGTTCGCGGCATTGTCCGACGAGAAACGAGCCGAGTTGGTTCGCCCGTTTGCGGTCGCCGCTGGCTTTGTTGCCGAAGGTGATTCCGATGAAACGTTGAACGAGGTTCTGGCTGCTGCCGGTGATCGTTTGAAGATGGCCGGCGACATCATCGATTTCGACTACTGCTTCGTGGACGACTATGCCATCGACGAAAAGGCGTACGAGAAACGTTTGGTCAAGGCCGATGGCGCGAAGGAGTTGCTTGCGAAGCTGAACGAGACTTTGAAAGCAGCGACCGAGTTTGACGCGGCCAGCGTGGAAACCACGGTGAAGTCATTCTGCGAATCGGAAGGCATCAAGATCGGCCAAATCATTCACGCCTTGCGAGTCGCGACGACGGGAGCGGCCAGCGGATTCGGCATGTTTGAAACGCTGGCGGTTCTGGGCCAAGCCAAGGTGACAGCACGAATCGAAAAAACGATCGCTGGTCTGCCAGCGTAGAGCCGTTGCCCGCAACGGTTCGCGTGATCAGGTCTCAGCCGGAGCAATGCACGGTCATTGCTCACCCGAATTGGCGGCGGAAGTACCCCATGCTCATCCCGTAGATGGCAGCTCCGAACAGAGCAATGGCGAGGATCGAATCCCACAATAACCCAATGCCGGACCCTTTGAGCATGATGCCGAGGCTGGCGTCGATGTAGTGATGCAGCGGCGCGATGGCGCTGACAGCGCGAAGCACCGGCGGCATGTTCTCGGGCGGCGTCCATGCTCCTGAGAGGAAGACCATGGGGATGAAGATCAAGGCGGTCAGCATGCCGACTTGGGCCAAGTTCCTGGCGATGGTCGCCAGCAGCATTCCGATCCCAGCGGTCGTGAAAACATAAATCGCGGTCACTGCCATGAACAGCGTCAGGCTGCCGCGAAAAGGGACGCCAAAGAAGGGTTGCAAGATCAGATGAATCGTGATCATGGTGCCCACCAGGATCACACTGGTCATGGCGAGCACCTTGGGAAACATCATTTGAAACGTCGACAGCGGTGAAACCAAGAGTTGTTCAACGGTGCCGCGTTCTTTCTCACGGGCCATCGCAGAGGCCGGCAGCAGGATCGCAAACATCGTGATGACATTGAGCATCTCCACGACGGACATGAACCACGCGTCGTCCTGATTGGCGTTGTACCAAACACGATGTTCTTCGTGGATGATCGGCGCAGCTTGTTCGTTCAGGCCGATGCCTTCTCGCTGCATCGCGGCCTCCAGTCCATATTGCCCGACAATCTGCTCACCATAGCTGGTCGCCAAAAATCCCAGGACGGGGTTCGAAGTGTCGATCTGCAATTGCACGCTGGTGGTTTCGCCGGCCAAGAGGGATTCCTGAAACTGCGGCGGGATATCGAGCACCATCATCGCTTCCCCGCGGTCGAGCAAATCAATGCTCTCGCCGTGATTGAGAACTTCGCCATCGATGCTGAATTGAGGCGGGCGAAAGCGATGGATCAGTTCTCGCGACGCGAAGCTGTGATCGGAATCGTGGATCTGCAAGGCTCCATTCTGCAATTGCATGCTGACTCCTGATCCGGCCAGGAAGACTTCCAGCGTGAAGGCGTACAGCATGAACACAATCAAAATTCGATCGCGGTAGAGCTGCAGGTACTCTTTGATCGTCATCACTCGCATGCGGTTCCACCACACAACGAATGCTCGGCCGCGACGGGGGCGAGCCTCTGGTTCGTCAGCCGCGTGCTGCGGACGTCGTTCTCCTGCTGTTCGAGTTTCGGGACTCATGTGCTGGGCCTTTTGTGGAACATTCGATATCCGATTGTCATCAGCCCAGCTGCGTAGAACGCCAGGACCAGAACATCAGGCCATAGCTCACGCAGTCCCACCCCTTTCATGAAGGTGCCGACGATGATGTTGGTGTAGTACATCGCCGGCAGTCCATGGGCGGTCATTTGTGCCGTTGGACTGAGCGATGAAATCGGCACGATCACTCCCGAATAGAGGATGGAAGGGATGACCGTGACGATGAAGGTCACCACCATGGCGGCCACTTGGGTTCGCACCAGGACGGAGACAACCAATCCCAGACCGGTGGTGCAAATGATGTACAGCAGCGTTGCCGGGATGAAGAACAACAGGCTGCCTTTGAAGGGAGCACCAAAGAGCTGGGTCGCGATCAGCCAGAGAATCACCGCATTGGCGGAGGAAATGCCCACATAGGGAATCAGTTTCCCAATCAGGAATTCGAGTCTTGTGACAGTCGATGAATAGATGTTGTAGATCGACCCGCGTTCTTTTTCGCGAACGATTCCGAGTGCCGTGTAGAACGGGGGCGTCATCATCAAGATGACCATGATCAGCCGCGGGGCAATCGCCCAATCGCTTTTCATGCTTTGGTTGTAGAGATACCTCGCTTCCAAGGTGACCGGACGGATGGACGTGGCGGCTTGCGCCAATGGGATTCCGCGGCGTTTGGAGATATACGATGCCAGCACTTCGCTGGAGAACGAGGTGTTCATCGCCAGCACGTACCCCTTGGTCGTTTGGGCACGAAACGGAAACGTCCCGTCGATCAGGGTTTGCACCACCACCGGCCGGCCACCAAGAAGTTCCTTTTGGAAGTTCTCCGGGAGAATGATGGCAGCACGGATTTTGTTGTCCGCTAACAGAGGCGACAGGTCGTGCACGTCGAGCGCGTACCCCTTGAAATCAAAGTAGCGTGAGTCGATGTAGCGGTAAGCATATTCGCGGCTCAGGTTTGTCCCGTCACGATCCACAATCGCGAGTGGGATGTCTTCGACGTCCAGTGAGAGGCCATACCCAACGACGAGCATCAACGAGACTGGCACCAGGAACGTGAGCGCGAGAAACATGCGGTCTCGCACGATCTCTCGCCATTCTTTGGATGCCACGGCGGCGACGCGACGCAGATTCATTGCGTTTCCCCGTTTGCTCTCGCGTCGGCTTTTTCAAGGGCAAGGACGCGGTTCACAAACACGTCTTCCATCGTCAGCGGTTGTTCCAACACCGACAGCACCTCAATGTTGGACTGCTTCAAAGCGTCCCTGACTCGCTGTTCGGCGACCGCTGGATCCGACGCGAGGAAGTGAATGCGTTTGCCGAACAAAGACACCCCTGGAAACCCTTCTGATTCGAGGACTTCGAGGGCGGCCAACGGATTGTCCGTGGTGACTTCAAGCAGTTGGCCCGATTCGTTTCGCAAGCTCGCTTTGAGTTCGCTCGGCGAAGCGTCGGCAAAGACGCGTCCGGCGTACATCATCGCAATGTGGTCGCAGTGTTCCGCTTCGCTCATGTAGTGTGTGGTGACAAGAATCGCCACGCCTTCGTTGCGAGACAGGTCAAATATGATGTCCCACAAACGCCGTCTTCCGATCGGGTCGACTCCGGATGTTGGTTCATCGAGAAACAGGACTTGCGGACGGTGAACCAAAGCACAGCCGATGGCCAGTCGTTGACGCACGCCCATCGGCAGGCTTCCCGAGAGCGAGTTTTCACGACCCGACAGTCCAGCCATGTCGATGATCCATTCGGTCCGCTCACGTGCCCGGCGTCGAGAGAGTCCGTAGATCCCTGCGTACAAGCGAATGTTCTCGACGACGCTCAGGTCCTGGTACAACGAGAACGCCTGGGACATGTAGCCAATGCGTTCTTTGATCGCCTGACCCGCGCGGCGCATTTCGGCACCGGCAACGCGGCCCGTTCCTGCCGTCGGCGGCAGCAGACCCGTCAGCATCTTGATGACCGTTGTTTTGCCCGCGCCGTTGGCACCCAGCAGTCCAAAGATCTCACCCTGTTCGACGCGGAAGTTGACGCGATCGACGGCTCGGAAAGAACCGAATTCTCGCACCAGTTCGTTCGCTTCGATGGCGAGTCCGTCCGCGTGTCGGGCGTTTGTGTTGGAAGTCGAAGACGCTGTTTGCACGTCATCGTTGTCCGTGAGTCCACGTCGCCGCAGCAAGGCAATGAACACGTCTTCCAGATCCGGTTCCGCAACATGCATTTCATGTGGTGAGAACTTTTCAATCCGAGACGTGACGGCCTGTTTGGCCTGTTCATCGTCAGCGTCGTCGACGAACACGCGGAGCCACGGTCCAACCGCTTCGGATTGCGGGAACGTCTGTTTGAGGATCCCCAGCGATTCCGCTTGTGGTTCGGCCTTGGCCTGCACAATTCGGCCTGGAACGAGCGCTGCGATCTCGTCCGGTTCACCCCGAGCGAGCACCTTCCCGTCGAACAACAGTGCGGCGTGATGGAATCGCGTTGCTTCGTCCATGTAGGCGGTGGAAACCAACGCTGTGATTTGTTCTTCTCGCAGCAGTTGAGCAAGAATGCTCCAGAAATCTCGGCGTGAGACCGGGTCGACTCCCGTCGTCGGTTCGTCCAGCACCACGAGTTGGGGATGGTGGATCAGGCAACAGACCAGCCCTAGCTTTTGCTTCATTCCTCCCGAGAGATTCTTCATCGCCCGATCGCGAAATTTGTCGAGCCGGGTCATCTCGAGCAAGCGTTTCTTGCGTTGCTCCAGAATCTCTTTGGGAACCAGTCGGATTTGACCGAAGAAGTCCACGTTTTCTTCGATGGTCAGGTCGGCGTAAAGGTTCAGCCCCAGGCCTTGTGGCATCAAGCCAATTCGATCTTTGATCGTTTCCGCGGATTGTTCTGAATCAACCTGGGTTCCAAAAACTTCGAGTGTTCCGCTGTCGTAGGTGAGGACACCTGCGATGGCTTTCATCAGACTGCTCTTACCGGCACCATCGGGACCTATCAGGCCGTAGATCTCTCCGCGACTGATTTCCAGGTCGATGCCATCGACGGCGATTGTACGACCATAGGTCTTGCGGAATTCTGTGACGCGAACGATCGGTTCGGAAGCAGGTGACGAGGTGGTGTCGGCGGAGTGACTGCGGCCGGCGTCTACCATTGGGGGTTGGCCCATGGCGTGTCCTCCTTCCATCGCACCACGGCATCGGCTGGCAAACCGGGCGTCAGTCGATGATCGGGGTTCTCATCCAAGTACAGCTTGACGGCGTAGACCAGCTTCACGCGTTCATCAGGCGTTTGCACTTCCTTGGGGGTGAATTCAGCCCGGCTCGAAACGTAGCGGACAGTGGCTGGAAATGGCGTTTCGGGGTAGGCGTCGGTGTGGATCCGTGCGGGCAATTCCAAACGCACCCGTCCGATTTCGACTTCAGGCACGTAGACCTTCAGGTACAGGCGGTCGAGATTCACGAGGTCGAACAAGGGGGAACCAGCGGCGACGATCTCACCAATGTCAACGACGCGCGTGGTGATGACGCCGTCCGCGGGGGCGGTGATGGTCAAGTCATCGAGGACACTTTGGGCTTCGTCTCGAACGGCTTCTGCGCCCGCCACTTGGGCGGCGAGTGCTTCGAGTTCTTGCCGTTTGGCCTGAACGCGACGGTCGCCCAGGTTTGCTTCGGCCAGTTGCTTTTCGGCTTGCGTCAAAGCGGTCTCGGCCACGCGCACATCGTTCTTGGCGACCGTCCAAGCGAGTTCAGCTTCTTCGCCCTTGCGTTGGTCGATGGTTCCACGAGACGCAAGTTCAGTGAATCGCTTGGCGTCGCGAGCCGATTGCTGCTCGGCGGCTTTCGCTTTTGCAACGACCGCCTTGGCATGCTCCAGCGATGCCTCCGCCGTTTCAATCATCAATGGCACTTCACTTTCGAGCAACTCGAGCCCTGATTGGGCCGCTCGGTACTGAGCCTGTGCGGCTTGGACGGCCTGCTCGGCTTGTCGTAGTTTGGCCTGGACCTGCTGGCTGTCCAAGCGAGCCAAAACCTGTCCGGCTTGAACACTGTCGCCTTCGCGAGCAAGTAGTTCGTGAACCTTGCCGGCGAACTTGCTGGCGACGGTGACGTGGTCGCCTTCGATGCGGCCGTTTGCTTGAACCAGTCCATCGGGCAGCGGTTCCACCCGTCCCCAGCGATCCCAGGCGAAGTAGCCTCCCACCACGCATGCCGCGAGCAACAAGAGCATGGACAATCGTTTGAATAACTTCGCCATCGTGACGGATCCTGATCATGAAGAAGATCGCCGTCACTTCAAACGAAATTGCAAACTCGATTCGCTCTGCCTTTGTTCGTGGACGACAAACAGCAGACGCCTCAAAGCACAGGGTGTGCCATTGTCATCCAAGGTGCCCAAAGGCACGGTCGCACGAGAGACGGACTTGATATCCGACGGGACCAGACTGCTGGTGTGACGACATCGCACTGCCGGGCAGGGGGCAGCGAGCGTATTTGCACAAGCTTCCGCAGAGCCGATGCCTCCTGAGCAGGTCGGGGCGAGGGGAGCCAGGACATTTCAGATGAAAACTTGCGCAAACGAATAGGCTCCACAACACCAAACATTTAGTAGCCCAGCGTCGGCCCCGGTTGCACATGGGGGCAACAACGCTAACCGAAACAGTTCGAATGCAGAAAGACTCCTGCCGATCTGCTTACAGATTGCCGGTTGCTCGGTCGAGCATCACGCGAGCGAGGGCGGCGTCATACTTCGCCGAGAAATAGCTGTTGCGACTTTGCGCCAACAACGTCTGAGCGTCCAAGGCTTCGGTGTTGGTGCCGACTCCTTGGCGGTAGCGGTCCAGGGCTGACTGAAGGTTTTCTTCCGCCTGTTCAACGGATGTTTCGGCGACCAGGATACGGTCGTTCGCGTTTTGTAGATTGAGCCAGGACTGCTTGACTTGCAATGCGATGCGGCTTTCCAGGTCTTGTTTGAGCCGAGCCAACGCGGAGGCCTGCTGTCGGAGTGCGGCGGCTTTGTTGCGAGCGACTCCGCCATCAAAAAGGGTCCATTCAGCCAATAGAGAAGCGGACCAAAATCCTTCGTGCGTGAGGTTTTCATTTTCAAGAAAACTGAATCCGCCCGCGGCACCCACCTGAGGTCCCAAAGCCGCCAGTTCACGCTTTGCTTGATGACGAAGTGCGTTTGATTTGTGGGCGACTGCCTGCAATTCAGATCGTTGTGCCAGTGCCGTTGCAATCAATTCATTGGGCCCAGCATCGGCCGGCAGTCCAACCGCCTCGAATTCCGAATTCATGGGTTGCGAATTCGAAATCTCGGCGAGTGTCACCGGTGCGTCCAGCGGTCGTCCGACATAGCGATTGTAGGCTGCGCGTGCGAGATCGAGCCCATTGGTCGCTTGCAGGTGCTTGTCGCGAGCCTCGGAAAGGGTGGTTTTGACGGCCAAGACATCGCTGTTGGCGACCACACCTTCTCCAAATAAATCCTGGACATCCACCAAATGCTTCTCCAGCGTGACGACGCTGATCCGAGCGACTTCGACGAGTTTGGCCGCCTTCAAGACATTCACAAACGCTTCGGCCACCTCCATTTTTAAGTCGTGCCGTTCGGAGCGTTGGTCGAAACGCGACGCGTGCACATTGGCGCAGGTGGCGTCAATGGTGCTGCTAATCCGCCCACTCGTGTAAACGGGGACTGACGCGAAAGTGGCGGATGAAAAGAAATCCTTTTCTCCGATCGGCAGGGAACTGAAACCGAGGAAGGCCAGTCCAGGAACGTCGACCCCAATTCCAGGTTCTCGATCCAGGGCGGTGTAAGAATTGAACGTTCTCAGGGAAGGGTTTCGGGCCGACTTCGCTGCCTCGTGAGCGTAGACGGCGGCCCCG
The DNA here is from genome assembly GCF_001027925.1 of Rhodopirellula islandica. Classification (NCBI taxonomy): domain Bacteria; kingdom Pseudomonadati; phylum Planctomycetota; class Planctomycetia; order Pirellulales; family Pirellulaceae; genus Rhodopirellula; species Rhodopirellula islandica. Next base: position 9,059 of record NZ_LECT01000019.1, read on the forward strand.
GTCACATTGGCTTTGGATTGCAGTTTCTGATCCACTGCGACTGCCATTGCCCAGGCTTCTGGCAGCGATTCGCCACCGGTGGAATTCAGTTCGATGCTGTCCAGCACGACGGGGGGCGGTGTTGGTTCCTCCGCCATTTCCATGTCGTTCAGCTCCAGATTCGCCTCGACGTCTGTGAAGCTAGCCAGGCTGACAGGTGGCGACAGGTTCGCGGGAACGCTTGTCTCGCTCGGTGAATGCGCTGCCGCAAGGGGATTGCTGACGGTGGTGGTGTCAGCCAATCGGTGCGTGCCCGACCCGGCGCAACCGATCGCGTTGACCAACAAGACAGCCATGGCAGTTTGGAATCGTGAATGCATTCTGGAAGCCCTGGACAACACAAATCGGGTGTGGAAGTCGTTCGGCTGCAAACGGCAGGGCCGGATCTCAACGACTGTTCACGACATTCCCTGTTTTCGTCACACCCGCTAGGAAGGTCTTAACTGGCCGGTCGAGCAAGGAGGAACCGGCAGGATCGTTACAACGCGAATCACCGCAATCGTTCCAGTCCGCAAGGTCAACGATGTCAGAGCATCTTCTCCCAAGCAGGTCGCTTTTGGCCGCCTGCGGTCCCCAGCGGCACGTCGCTTGCCCTCTTTGCCATCGCTTGCCGGTCGTCATTGATGAGCCGCTTGCCAGTCGCGGGGCGATGGGACGTCCCCAAGAGCCAACCACACAAGGAAAACAAAATGGCTGTTCAAATCATTCAAGATCCAGCAACGAACATGATCGAGATCCAGGCTTCTGGATTGTTGACGACGGAAGACTACGAGACCTTCCTGCCTCGCGTTGAAAAAGCGATTGAAGAACATGGCAAAATCAACCTGATGTTTGTCATGGAGCACGTCGACGGCTGGGAAGTGGGGGCGTTTTGGGACGACCTCAAGTTCGGTTTCAAGCACCATGGCGACCTGAATCGGATCGCGATCGTCGGTGATAAGAAATGGGAAATCGCCATGGCGAAGATCGGCCAGTACTTCACCAGTGCAGAGGTCAAATTCTTCTCCGCCAGCGATCAGCATCATGCGATCGATTGGTTTCGCGTTGGTGGGACGTCGCCTGCAAAGGCGTGAGCCAAACCCGCTGTTCGAGAGGGTGATGGTGCGTTCCAAGGACCACCCTCGATCCTGGACGTCGTGCCGTTTTTTGGTGCTGCATTTTGGCGGGTTTCTGGAGCAACCACCAATCACAACCCGAAGCGTGAGCGAGGGACGCCCCCAACTCCCACGACGGCCCCATCCGGGGCGATACCCAGACGCCCGCCACCATTTGTTTTTCGAACGTCCCAAGGGAGGGTGGTAATAAACGCTTGGCAACACGGTACTTCAAAACTGCACGACCTCCTGCGCGGACGGGGTTCGCAAGACGCTACCAGCCCGGCACTTCACAACTGCACGACCTCCGCGGGCCGAGGTGGGACGCGGCGAGTCCGTTTAATCCTGCGAGGCTCGTCAACGGTGAGGGATGGAGCAGAATGGGCGGGATCAGAACCGGATCAACGGTTTGAGCATGCCGTCTTCTTTGGTTTCCATCATGTGCAGGGCTTTTCCAACCTCGTCAAAGTCGAATGAATGCGTCGTCAAAGGCGATGGATCGACACGTCCAGTTTCCAGCAGGCGAAGCAGTCGCGACATGCGGACGTTTCCGCCGGGGCACAGTCCCGTCCGAATGACTTTGTCACTCATGCCGACGCCCCATTCCAGGCGTGGGATGTTGACGCTGTCGCCGTGTCCAAAGTAACCCGCGACTGAGATCGTTGCGCCCGGCCGGGTTGCCTTGATACAGGACTCAAAGGTGAGCTGAGCCCCGAGGCACTCGATCGCGGAGTCGACGCCGACACCTCCGGTCAGTTTGCGAATTTCTTCCACTGGATCGACTTGGTTGAAGTTCAGGACAACGTCAGCGCCGAAGTGCCGAGAAAGTTCGAGGCGTTTCTCCATCCCGTCGACTCCGATGACCAACCCTGCCCCCAGCAACCGAGCACCAACGGTTGCCATCAAACCCACAGGACCTTGGGCAAAGATCGCCACGGTGCCTCCCAAGGGGATGTTGGCATGTTCGGCTCCCATGAACCCAGTCGACATCATGTCGCAAGCGTAGACGGCGGTGTCATCGGAGATCGAATCGGGAATTGGAGTCAAATTCGCTTTGGCGTCGTTGACGTGAAAGTACTCTGCGAAACTGCCGTCTTTGATGTTCGCGTACTTCCAACCGCCAAGCATCTCGCCGCATTGCGAAGAGTAGCCGCGTTGACAGTTTTCGCACTGAAAGCAGGGCGTGATCGCATTGACCGCCACACGATCACCTTCGCGGAAACCGCGAACTTCACTGCCAAGTTTGGTGACGATGCCCACCGCTTCATGACCGAGTGTCAGACCGCTTCGATCTCCAATTGCACCTTTGACGGTGTGCACGTCGGAGGTGCACACCAGGGCTCGGGTGGTTTTGACAATGGCGTCATTGGGGCCCGGGGTAGGAATGGGTTTGTCGACGAACTCGACGCGATCAATGCCTTGCATCACGAACGCTTTCATCAGGCTGGACATCGGGGGAACTCCGTTGGCGGGTTGAAGTGAACTCGGATCGCTGCTCGAGGCAGCGTGTCTGGACAGACGGTCCACTGCATGTTTGCGATCCCCGTGCCAGAGTGCCGGAGATCGCAGTGGGTAGGTGGCTGGTGGTTCGGCTCGGTGCCATCCGTCGGAAAGTCTCCGCTGTGATGTGTTGGTGCCGGGTGGGATGAGACTTGCCTGTCAAAGCCTTGTCCTCATTCCGGTGGCGAGGTTTTGCCGGAGTTGCCTGTTTGCTCCATTCGAATGACCAAGAGTGTGCGAACACGTCCAGGTTGTGCGAATGCGATCGCACTGGTTGGTTCTGTTGGGGAAAAAGGATGTTGTCTCTCTGTTGTTCGGTGGATGGTCTGACCTCACGGCATTGGAGTTGCGTTGAGATCCTCCGTTGCTCCTTCGGAAAGTGAGCAAAGTGGCGGGCTGGATCGCCCGGGGAAATAGCGAGCACAAACTCAACGAGAAGATGGATGAACATGCCTTCTTTGCATGACCAGTTGCCAACGGACATCGATGGGTTTGACCTGTTGGCAGAGCTCTCGCTCGACCTGCGTTCAACCTGGAACCATGCGACCGATGAAATTTGGCGGACGCTCGACGCGGAGCTTTGGGAAGCGACTCAGAATCCCTGGGTGGTGCTGCAAGCGGCTTCTCATGAACGGATTGAAAAGCAGCTTTCGAATCCCGAGTTTCGCGAACGAGTCAACCAGTTGGTGAAAGTCCGCCGCGACGCGGCGGAAGCCCCCGGTTGGTTCCAGCAATTCCATGCCGAGTCGGCGTTGAAAAGCGTGGCTTACTTCAGCATGGAATACATGCTTAGCGAGGCACTGCCGATCTATTCGGGAGGGCTGGGCAACGTTGCGGGTGACCAGCTCAAAGCGGCCAGTGATTTGGGCGTTCCTGCGACCGGCATTGGGCTGCTGTATCAGCAAGGCTACTTTCGCCAAGCCATCGATGCGGACGGCGCCCAGCAAGCTTTGTATCCCTACAACGATCCGGGGCAGCTTCCCGTGTCTCCGCTGCGAACCGACGATGGCGAATGGTTGCGGCTGAAGATCAGTTTGCCCGGTCACTCCGTTTGGTTGCGCGCTTGGAAAGCGAATGTCGGACGAGTCAAGCTGTACCTGCTCGATAGCAACGATCCTGCCAATCTGCCGGTGTACCGCAGCATCACCAGTGAGTTGTATGGTGGCGGGCCGGAACTGCGGTTGATGCAAGAGATGGTCTTGGGCATCGGCGGATGGCGACTGTTGAAAGCGGTGGGGGTCGCACCGGATGTTTGTCACCTCAACGAAGGGCATGCCGCTTTTGCTGTCTTGGAACGGGCTCGCGATTTCATGGACGAGTCGGGGCAGGCGTTTGATGCGTCCCTGGCGATCACTCGAGCCGGGAATCTGTTCACGACCCACACGGCGGTGGCTGCCGGGTTCGATCGTTTTGATCCGCGTCGGATCGAACAGTATCTTGGTCGTTATGCTCGTGAGCAATTGGGCATCGGCGTCCGCGAGCTGCTCGCATTGGGACGCCTCGATGCCGACGATGATTCGGAACCTTTCAACATGGCGTACCTGGCGGTGCGCGGCAGCGGTGCCGTGAACGGGGTCAGCCGCTTGCATGGTGAAGTCAGTCGTCAGTTGTTTGAGCCTTTGTTCCCGCATTGGCCCGAAGAGGAAGTGCCAATCACGCATGTGACCAATGGGGTGCACGTGCCGACTTGGGATTCTGCGCCCGCGGATGCCCTGTGGACGAAGGCCTGTGGCCAGTGTCGATGGCGGGGCACAACGGACACGCTCGAGCAAGACATGCGGGCGGTAACCGATGAGCAATTGTGGGGATTTCGGCTGGCATCGACTCACGCATTGGTGGACTACGCCAGGTCCCGATTGTCGCGGCAACTGGCCGGCTCGGGAGCATCGCCAGAGGACATCGAAGCGGCCCGTCACCTGTTTGACCCCGCTGCCTTGACGCTCGGTTTTGCGCGCCGGTTCGCAACTTACAAACGCCCGAATTTGTTGCTGCATGAACCCGATCGCCTGTTGAGATTGTTGTCGAATTCGGAACGTCCCGTGCAGTTGATCATCGCCGGCAAAGCTCACCCAGCTGATCAGGCGGGACAGGATCTGATTCGTCAGTGGATTCAGTTCATCCGTCGCGCCGAAGTACGTCCGCACGTGATTTTCATCAGCGACTATGACATGTTGCTGACGCAGCATTTGGTGCGCGGGGTCGATGTGTGGCTGAACACGCCGCGTCGGCCTTGGGAAGCGAGCGGCACCAGCGGAATGAAAGTGTTGGTGAATGGGGGCCTGAATCTGTCTGAGCTGGATGGCTGGTGGGCCGAAGCGTATTCACCTGATGTGGGTTGGGCGATTGGCGATGGGAAAGAGCATGGGGACGATCCGCAGTGGGATGCGATCGAGGCCAACCAGCTTTATGAGCTGCTCGAAAACGAGGTTGTGCCGGAGTACTACGACCGCAACGAACTGGGGATCCCTTCGCGTTGGCTGGCGAGAATGCGGGAAAGCATGGCACGTCTGACGCCGCGGTTTTCAGCCGTGCGAACGGTCTGCGAGTACACCGAGAAGATTTACATTCCAGCCGCGAATCGCATTCAGTCACGAACCAAGCTTGGCGGCGTGGCAGGCACCAATCTGGTGAATTGGAAGCATGCGTTGATGGAGAGATGGTCTTCGATTCGGTTTGTGGATGTCGCGGTCACATCGAGCGAGAGCGAGCATCATTTTGTGGTGCAGGTGGATCCCGGCGGTTTGGAAGCTGGGTGCATCCGAGTGGAGATGTTCGCCGATGCGATTCAAGACGGCGAGCCGGAACGGTTGTTGATGAACCGTCAGGTCGACGACCAAGCGAGTCATCTTGTTTACGAGTTGTCGGTGCCGAGCACCCGACCCGCGAACGACTACACCGCCCGGATTCTGCCCCAGCACGAAGGTGTCGCGGTGCCGCTGGAGCTGCCGCTGATTCTCTGGCAACGATAGGAGGCTGCAACGCGATTGTGCGTCACGGCAGTTGGACTTCGATTGCCGTCCCGTTTTGTCGGATCGGAAACACCGCTTGCAGCGGTTGGCGGCTGGTCGTTTGGGTTCCGGTCTCCAGTTCGTATTGCCATCCATGCCAGGGGCAGGTCACGCAGCCGTCCGCCACATGACCTTCCGCGAGCGGGCCGCCTTGGTGGGTGCAGATGCCGTCCATCGCGTACCACTGGCCGGCGTGGAAAATCACGGCGAGAATTCGATCACCGACCAAGGCTTCCCGAGCAAAGGATTCGGTGTCGGGCGCGGCGGCCAGGCGTTCAGCGAGGCCCGCTTCGACCTCATTGAGGTCAAACGCGACGTGCCATGGCAGGTCTGCTCGGGGCTGGCGGTTGTGATTTTGCTCGGCGAGTTCGTTGGGATACAAATCTCGCTTGGGTGGTTGCTCGGAGGGGGTGGGTTGCGAATCGTTCATGGGGGCTGTCCGTGAATGGCGTTGGGAGCGCACAGTGTGAAGTTTGGCGTCGATCACGGCGACCCCGGGGGGACACAGTCGTCGCCTCGCCGTTACAATTCGGGCGTCCCTCAGCTCACACATCACTCCAACGAGACGATCGGATGAATTTCGCAATGCTTTCACACCTGGATGTGGCGGCGGTTCCGTGCCGCTTCGGTCGAAGTGCGCCCGCCATTTGGCTGGGTAGCTTGGTCGCTGCTCTCTGTTTGATTCCCAACCTCAGTTCTGCCGAAGACACGGCAAAAAAGGATTCGTCCGTGCCATCGAAACTCCATGAAGTCGAGGGGATCAGCGAGTACACGCTGCCCAACGGCGTGAAGGTTTTGCTCTTTCCCGATGAGAGCAAAGAGGTCGTGACGGTCAACATGACCGTGTTCGTTGGCTCGCGTCACGAAGGCTACGGCGAAGCCGGGATGGCGCACTTGCTCGAGCACATGTTGTTCAAGGGCACTCCCACGCATCCGGAGGTTCCCAAGGCGTTGCAGGATCGCGGGGCGCGGTTCAACGGCACGACTTGGATGGACCGTACCAATTACTACGAAACATTGCCGGCTAGCGAAGACAATCTCGAATTCGCCTTGAATTTAGAAGCCGACCGATTGCTCAACAGCAACATCAAAGGCGAGGACCTCGAAAGCGAAATGACCGTGGTTCGCAACGAGTTCGAGCGAGGAGAGAACTCGCCCATGCGAGTCCTGATGCAGCGAATCGAATCGGCCGCATTTGATTGGCACAACTATGGCAAATCGACGATTGGCAACCGCAGTGACATCGAACGGGTGCCGGTTGTCAAACTGCGCCAGTTCTATCGCAAGTATTATCGCCCCGACAACGTGATGGTCATCATCGCGGGCAATTTCGATGTCGATCACGCCTTGAAATCGGTCAATGACGCGTTTGGCAGCCTACCGGTTCCGAGCACGCCGATCGACGAAACCTACACGGTCGAGCCACCCAAAGACGGGGAGCGGACGGTTGTGTTGCGACGAGTTGGCGACGTGCAAGTCGTCGGCGCCGCGTATCACATCCCCGCCGGCAGTCATCCGGATTATGCCGCGGTGAAGGCGCTCACGAACGTTTTGGGGGATGAACCGAGCGGTCGCTTGTACAAGGAAATGGTTGAAACGGAAATTGCCAGCAGCGTGTTCGCGATGTCATTTGGTTTTCGCGAGCCTGGTTTGTTGATGACAATGGCGGAAGTCCCGGCGGAGCAGTCCATCGAGCAGGCCCGTGCCAAGTTGATTGAGTTGATGGAAAACGATTGGGCCGACCATCCAATCACGGAAGAGGAAGTCGAACGTGCCAAGCAGCAGATGTTGAAGTCTCGCGAATTGGAGTCGGCCAACACCGACAAGATCGCAGTCTCGCTCAGTGACTGGGCGGCCCAAGGCGATTGGCGTTTGTATTTCTTGTACCGCGACGCGGTGGAAGCTTTGACGGTTGATCAAGTCCGCGAAGTGGCCAGTCGCTATCTGAAACGGAACAATCGCACCGTGGGATTGTTCATTCCATCGGCCGAGTCAGATCGCGTCAGCGTGCCCGAATCGCCTGATTTGGTCGCCTTGTTGAAGGACTACAAGGGCCGCGCTGCGGTGGCTGCGGGAGAACGTTTTGATCCCGATCCGGAGGCGATTGAAGAGCGAGTGCAACGCGGGAAATTGGCTGGCGGGATTGAGTACGCCGTCCTGCCCAAGAAGACTCGCGGTGATTCGGTTTCGGTTTTGATGACCCTGCGGTTCGGGACGCCTGAATCGCTCAAGGACAAACTGGGGGCGGTTGAACTGTTGGGCATGATGATGGCTCGCGGGACCGAAAACCTCGACTACCAACAGTTGCAGGACGAGTGGACTCGGTTGCGTGCCGAAGTTCAGATCTACAGTTTGAAGGGCGTGTTGCAGGTTCAGGTGCAAACCAAGCAAGAGTTTTTGCCGGAAGTGATTGAGTTGCTGGGCAAGATCTTCCGTTCACCTCGCCTGGAGCCATCGGAGCTGGAAGTGATGCGACGTCAGGTCGTCACCGGTTTGGAAAAGAACAAGACCGAACCCAATGCGTTGGCACCTCGCCGGGTTCAGCAAATGCTTTCGCCGTACAGCAGGGATGACATTCGCTATGTCATGACGATCGACGAAGAGATTGCCATGTACGAAGGAACGACGATCGAGCAAATTCGTCAGTTGCATGACGAGTACCTTGGCAACCAAGCCGGTGAGCTGGCCGTCGTTGGCAACATCGAGGTCGAGCCCACGCTGGAGAAGTTTCGAGCGATCTTGGAAGGTTGGGAGACCGAGCAGCCATTCGAGCGGATTGTGACGCCGGCGCAGCCTGACATTCCGGGTGCGATGGTGACGATCGAAACGCCGGACAAATCCAACGCGTTGTTGTACAGCGGCCAGCAATACAAGCTGGCAGATTCGGATCCTGAGTACGCGTCGCTGGTGCTGGGGAACTTCATTTTGGGCGGCGGATCGCTGAGCAGCCGTTTGGCCAATCGGGTGCGTCAGCAAGAAGGGTTGTCGTACGGTGTCCGCAGCGGATTGACGGCCGCGAATTTTGCGGTGGATGAGAAGGTCAGCTTCACGCTGTACGCGATCACCAACCCGGCCAACAAAGACAAATTGCTTCGCGTGATTCGTGAAGAGGTCGATCGATTGCTGGAAGAGGGGGTCACCGAAGAGGAGTTGGAGCAAGCCAAGGGGGCTTATTTGCAAGCCGAACGGATTGGCCGAACGGGTGATTCGAAGCTGGCTAGCATGCTGGTCAAATCGGTCTTCAACGATCGCACGATGGCATTTGTGGCCGAACACGAAGCGCAAATTCAGGCGGCCACCGTCGACTCGGTGAATGCCGCTCTGAAAAAATACGTGGATCTCGATGGCTTGGTGATGGCCATCGCGGGTGACTTTGCGGCGGTCCAGCAGCCAGCAGAGTGATCTTGTCGCAGTTCGGCTGCGATCGATCTACAAAAAATGACTGAAGCCGGACCGGGCGGGTGCCAGGTCCGGCTTTTGTTGTTTACACTCGGCACCAACATTGATCTTTTTCATCCGAGTGTTTCGTCCTTGTCCAGGGTTCCGGCTGGCTGGTGTTGTGCCAGTTGAGAGGGGACCCTCCCGATGAGGTTCGTTTTTGCCTGCGTTGTCGAGCGTTTTTATATGACAACTTCATCCACCAACGATCCTGTGGAAAATCCTTCCACCCCAGCGGACTGTCTGCAAACACCGTTGGACGCGTGGCACCGCGAGGCGGGGGCCAAGATGGTTCCCTTCGCCGGCTACTCGATGCCGATTCAGTACGAGGGCATCGTCGCGGAACACCAAGCGTGTCGAAATTCGGCCGCTCTGTTTGATGTGTCGCACATGGGCCGCCTGCGTTTCGACGGTGATCATGCGGCTGAGTTTCTCGACCACATGCTGACTCGCCGAGTGACCGACATGGTGCCTGGCCAGGTTCGCTACGGCATGGTCTGCAACGCAGAAGGCGGCGTGCTGGACGATGTGTTGGTTTCGTTCTTGCAAACCCCATCGGAACGACGTTTTCACCTGTTGGTTGTCAACGCATCCAACCGGGAAAAGATCCTGAAGTGGTTCGAGCCTCACCTGGCCGACTTTCCCACCGTGACGATGTCGGATCGGACGGAGTTGACCGCGATGATCGCGGTTCAGGGACCGATGGCGATCGAAGTTTGCAAGAAACTGTTCACGATCGATCCCTCTCGCCTAAAAAATTACAGCGCGTTCATCACCGACCAATTCGCAAAGCCTGTCATCGTCAGTCGGACCGGGTACACCGGTGAGGACGGTTTGGAATTGATCGTCCGCGCGGAAGAAGCCCAACGGGTTTGGGAAAACGTCTTGCTCGCCGGTCGTGAAGCTGGTTTCAAACCCGCTGGTTTGGGCGCTCGCGACACGCTGCGAATGGAAGCCGGGATGCCACTCTACGGGCATGAACTGGACGAAACGATTGATCCGATCACCGCTGGTTTGAAGTTTGGTTGCAACCTGAAAGACCGGCACTTCATCGGCGATCAAGCTTTGCAGGCCGTTGTCGATCAAGGCCGGACGCGTTGCCGAATTGGATTGCTGCCGACTGGAAAACGTCCTGCCCGAGAAGGCTGTGCCGTGCTGACAGCGGATGGCGAAACGATCGGGAAAGTCACCAGCGGTGGTCCATCACCCACATTGGGTGTTCCGATCGCGATGGCGACGATTGATGCCAAGCACGCGAAAGACGCGAGCTTCCAAATCGACATTCGTGGCAAGACCACCGAAGCGTTGCCGACCAAATTGCCGTTTTACAAACGTCCGGTCGCTGCATCCTGATTTCCGTGGTGCGTTGTTTGACGAATGCCAAGGCAACCTAGCGTTGGCAATCGTTGGCCGTATCATTCATTGATTCACTTTTTCCTTTCATTTTTCATTGATTCGTTAGGAGCCTCTGATGGCACGAGACCCTTCGACCCTGCGTTATGCCGAGACCCATGAGTGGGTGGACGTCCAAGAAGAAGGCGGCGACAAGTTCGCAACGATCGGTATCTCAGCGTTCGCCGTCGAGCAACTCAACGACTTGGTCTACATGGACCTCCCCGAAGTCGGACGAGAACTTGAAATTGGCGAAGAATTCGGTGAAGTCGAATCCGTCAAAGCGGTTAGCCCTCTGTACAGCCCGGTGGCTGGTGAAGTCGTCGCAGTTCACTCCGATCTGCCTGACAACTTGGACAACTTGAACGACGACGCGTTCGACTTTGGATGGATTCTAAAAGTGAAATTGTCAGCGGATCTGCCTGATTCGTTGATGGACTTTGCCGCTTATCAAAAACAGTGCTCCGAAGCAGGTTGATCGAATGAGTTATCTCTTTCACACCGACGAAGACCGCCGTGAAATGTTGAAATCGATTGGTGCTGAAAGCATCGATGAGATCATCAACGATCAGGTGCCCGAAGCGGTTCGTTTGAAACGTCCCTTGAATTTGCCGCCCGCATGCAACGAGTTGGCGCTGACCGCCGAGATGACGCGGTTGGCAGCACGCAACGCTTCGGCTGATTCGCACGTGTGCTTCTTGGGTGGCGGTGCGTACGACCACTTCATCCCTGCCGCCGTGGATGAAATTGCGTCGCGAGGGGAGTACTACACCTCTTACACGCCGTACCAAGCCGAAGTCAGCCAAGGCAATTTGCAGGTGATGTTTGAGTACGAAACCTTGGTCACGCAGTTGACTGGGTTGGGTGTCAGCAACGCCAGTCTGTACGACGGTGGGTCCGCTGCGACGGAAGCGGTCTTGATGGCTTTGTCGATGCAACGCGGCCGCAACAAGGTCATCACGACCGATGTGGTTCATCCACAGTACCGTGACATCCTGGTGGCTTACCTCAAGAACATCGACGCTGAGTTGGTGGTGGTTCCGTCGGATGAGAATGGGCACTCCAAGCCCATGATCGATGCGATCGATGACAAAACCGCTTGCGTGCTGATCCAGCATCCGAACTTTGTCGGTCAACTCGAATCGGTTTCCGAGATCGCTGCCGCGGCCAAAGAAGCCGGGGCACTGACGATTCAAGTGTTCGATCCGGTTAGCCTCGGTCGACTGAAGCGTCCCGGTGACATGGGCGTCGACATTGCCATCGCCGAAGGACAAAGCTTGGGCAACCCGCTGGCCTACGGCGGCCCTTACCTGGGCATCATGGCGTGCCGAGATGAGTTGGTGCGTCGCTTGCCTGGCCGGATTGCGGGACAAACGACTGACCGTCGTGGGAAACGCTGCTGGGTGTTGACGCTGCAGACTCGCGAGCAACACATTCGCCGCGAAAAAGCGACCAGCAACATTTGCAGCAACCAAACGCTGTTGGCCTTGCGAGCGACCGTGCACCTGTCGTTGCTCGGCCCAGAAGGTTTGAAAGAGACTGCGGATCACTGCATCGCGAAAACGGCTTATGCCAAAGAAGTGATCGCGAAATCGGAACGATTTGAAGTGGTCGGCGAAGGTCCCTCGCTGAAAGAGTTTGTCGTGCGAGATCTCGGTGCGGACGTGGCTGGATTGTTGGCTCATGCCCGTGAACAAGGTTTGTTGGCAGGGATCGACATGACGCCGATGTGCGTCGGTGGTTCGGAAGCCTCGGAGCCCGCGGTTGCTTTGCCGTCGCGATACGAGCAGTGTTTCTTGGTCGCGGTGACCGAAAAACGTTCGCGAGTGGAGATTGATCGTTGGGCCAATGTGCTCTGCGAAGCTCCCTCGATGGCCACGGTTTGATTCTACGAAGTTCTCTCTTTTATTCACGCAACCATGCGAAACCAACAATCGACTCAGCTTCTGTTTGAACTCAGCCGTGCTGGACGACGAGCTCACCGACTTGGTGATTTGGACGTGCCTTCGGTGAATGTGGACGATTTGTTCACAGCAGAATCGCTCGCCGAAACGCCTCCCCCGCTTCCCGAGTTGGCCGAAGGCGACGTGGTGCGTCACTTCGTTTGTTTGTCGACGCTGAACATGAGCGTCGACACGCACTTTTACCCGTTGGGTTCGTGCACGATGAAGTACAACCCGAAACGCAACGAACGCATCGCGTCGTTGCCAGGGTTCCTGAACGTGCACCCACTGCAACATGAGTCGGGCCTGCAAGGGTTGCTGGAGTTGTTGTACGAACTGCAGGGCATGTTCGCTGAGATCAGCGGTTTGCCAGGCGTGTCGATGCAGCCTGCTGCAGGGGCGCATGGTGAGTTGGCGGCATTGTTGGTCGCGGCGGCTTACTTCCGTGAACAGGGCAGCGACCGAAGCGTGGTTTTGACCGCCGACTCGGCTCACGGGACCAACCCCGCCAGCGCTCAGATGGCCGGTTTCAAAACCAAGACGGTCAAGAGCAACGCGAATGGTTTGGTGGACCTGGAAGATCTCAAAGCCAAGCTCGATGACAAGACCGCCGTGTTCATGCTGACCAATCCGAACACGCTGGGATTGTTTGATAGCCAGATCGAAGAGATCAACCAACTGGTTCACGATGCCGGAGCGTTGATCTACTTGGACGGTGCCAACATGAACGCGATCTTGGGCATCACTCGGCCAGGTGACTTCGGCGCGGATTTGATGCATTACAACCCACACAAGACTTTCTCCGGACCTCACGGCGGTGGCGGTCCTGGTGCAGGCCCGATTTGCGTTCGTGACTTCTTGGCCAAGTATTTGCCGGGGCCGATCGTGACTCGCGTCGAAAACGAAAATGCGACGAGTGACGACGATCGTTACACCTATCATCTGACATCGCCTTCCGGTGATTCGATCGGACGTGTGCGTAGCTTCTTTGGCAACACCGGCGTGTTGGTGCGGGCGTACATCTACCTGCGGACTTACGGTGGGGATGGCTTGCGGCATGTCAGCGAAGACGCTGTTCTTGGTGCCAACTACTTGCTCAGCAAGGTCAAGCATTTCCTCGACGTGCCGCATGGCAATCGTTGCATGCACGAGTTCGTTGCCTCGGCTTCCCGGTTGAAAAAAGAAAAGCATCTGTCCGCGATGGACATCGCCAAGCGGATTTTGGACTACGGATTCCACGCTCCCACGGTGTACTTCCCGTTGGTGGTGGATGAAGCCGTGATGGTGGAGCCAACTGAAACGGAAAGCAAGCAAACGCTGGATGCGTTCGTGGAGGCTCTCTTCCGGATCACGGAAGAAGGCGAAGAGTTGATTCATGATGCTCCCCACTCGACGCGAATCAGTCGTCCCGATGATGTGACGGCAGCTCGGCGTCCGGTTTTGAAATGGACCGATGCGGCGGGCGAATCGGCGACGTGAGTGGCGTTCCCTCCGTTCGTGGGCGATTGATCGAGCTGGCGCAGCACGATGCGGCTGCGAACATGGCGATCGATGAAGCGTTGTTGAACAGCGTTGCCATGGGAGCACCACCGACGCTGCGATTTTACGGGTGGAAACGGCCGACGTTGTCGCTCGGGTACTTTCAACCGCTGGCCGAGGCAAAGGCTTGGGCGGAGCGAACCGGCATCGCTCTGGGAGCGGACGGCGACGTGGATCTGGTTCGCCGGTCCACGGGTGGTGGTGCCATTCTGCATCATGCTGAGCTGACGCTGTCGTTGACCTTGCCGATGAACGTGTCGGACACCGGAGCTCGGGAAGCAACGTATCGCAACGTGCACGAAGCGATCGCGGACGAGCTCAAACTCTTGGGTGTCGACGCGAAACCGTTTCGAACCTTGGGGACGAGCGCGGTTTCGCGATCGGAAGCCGATGCGGCAGTGCCTGCGAAGGCGAGCAAAGGAGATGAGCCATTTCTCTGCTTCCAACGTCGCACCGACGAGGATTTGATCGTCAGTGGCTACAAGGTGCTTGGCAGTGCACAACGCAGAACCAAGGGCGCGTTGCTGCAGCACGGCAGTTTGCTATGGAGTGTTTCGCGTCACGCGGATGTCTTGCCGGGGATGCAGCAGTTGGCTGGCCGGCAGTTGAACCTCGAAGCATTCATTCGCGGTTTGAAGCGGCGTTTGGAGACGATCTTTGGAATCGATTGGCAGTCCGGATCGCTGGAGTCGACGGAGCTGGAAGCTGCCGAACAAATTGTGACGCAGCGATACGGCAATCCGGACTGGACTGCGAAAAGATAGCAGTGGGGGAGCGTCCCTTCGCACAGCGGGGGCGGAGATCGTTACACTGCAGGAATCCCTTTCTGCAAATGCTCCGCATCGAAGGCATCTCATGGCGATTCAATTCAATTGTTCTTCGTGCAACGCTGTGTTGCGTGTGGGTGACGAATCGGCAGGCAAGTCGGCGCGTTGTCCCACGTGTCAAAGCATCCAGCCCATTCCCGGACCGTCGGCTCCCACACCCAGCGATGATCCGTTTGGTGCTTTCAAATCGGAATTCAACGAACCGCCTGCCGCATCGCCGTCCAATCCCTACGCATCGCCGGTGACGTCCCACACCTCCACCAGCGTCGCGGCGGGTGGTTATCAGCCGACAGCGACTGATTTCGGAGAGATTTTCTCGCACACGTGGCAGGCCTTCAAACGCAATGTGGGCGTCTTGGTGGGGGCAACTGTGGTGGTTGGTGCGGTCTCCTTCCTTTTCAACATCATCACGTCCATCTTGGATTCGGCTGCGGACAACAACAATCGCATGGAGTTCGTGGTGTTGTCGCTGGTGGTGAGCTTGTTGGGAAGTTGCGTCAACACCTTCATTGGGATTGGGATGGCGCGAATTTGCTTGGCCACCGCCCGTTTTCAGCCTGCTGAACTTGGCACGCTGTTCAGTGGAGGGGACAAGTTTTTGGCGGTGGTGGGGGGCACGATTCTGTACATGATGGGAGCGATGTTTGGCATGCTGTTGTTGATCCTTCCTGGTCTGATCTTCATGCTTCTGCTGTGGCCCTACTACTACTTCATTGTCGATCGCCAGTGTGGCGTGTTTGAATCCTTTTCGAAGGCGTTTGAGGTTGGCAAATTGAACTGGGTGACCTCATTGGTCCTTGGGATTGCCACCATTGTGATTTTCATTGCCGGTGCGTTGGCGTTGTTGGTTGGGCTCTTGTTTGCTGCCCCCTTCATCGGTGTGATGTTCGCCACGACGTACCTGATGATGAAAGGGGAGCACCCTGGGCAGCCAGGGATCTCGCAACCCGGTGCACCTCAGGCGTTTTAGCTGGACAGGTGCTCGTCGTGATTGGAACGGCGGGCGTCATGAAACTCCATTCAACGGATTCAAACGCATGAGCATTCCTTGCTGCCTCGCCCTGTTGGTGTGCACGCTATCGGGTTCGGTTCGTCTTCGGTAATTGTGGGCTATCGCTGGGCTCTCCCCCAGCAAAGCTGAGGGAGAGGTGACTTGTCGATGCGAGACAGAAACTTGCGCACACCAGAAACACTGCAACCCCAAAGATTGAACAGCCCAGGCTAGCGCCCGTCGGCTGATCGCTCAATCCGCGAAATGCACTCGATCAACAGCCTGTAGCCTGGGACAACGTCCCAGGAACGGTGCAAGCATCCGTCCCGCCCCTTGCCCGATCTGGGATCAGTTGATCGGCGTGAGGAGCCCCAGCGGCGAGATGCCTGCGCCGAGTTGGGGGGCATTGCGAATCGCGTTGTGGACAAACGATCGAGCGGTTTGCACGGCGTTGTGCAAGTCCTCGCCTTGAGCGAGGCGTGCCGTGATGGCTGCGGACAACACGCACCCGCTGCCGTGGGTGCGATTGGATTCCAGTCGCGGTGAACGCAGCAATTGAACACCGCTGGCATCGGCCAAGCAGTCGACTGATTCGTCGCTCAAGTGAGCTTTGACCAAGACCGCGCGCGGTCCCAATGCAAGCAGTTTTGCGGCGACGTTGACAAGGTCCTCTTCGCTGCGGACCGTGTGGCCCACCAAGCGTTCGGCCTCAAAGGAATTGGGGGTCACGAGATCCGCCAGCGGAAACAGCCTTTCGATCAGCTTGTCGACCGCATCGTCGTCGATGATGGCATGACCATGTTTGCTGATCATCACGGGATCGATGACCACAGGGCTGGAGGCGGAGTCCAGGCAATCCGCGACTGCCTCGATCATTTCGGCGTTGCCCAGTGCGCCTGTTTTGATGGCAGCCAAAGGCAGATCGCTGGAGACACTGGCCCATTGTGTCCTGGCAAAATCAGTGGGAACCATCTGAATGCCTTGGACTCCCAGCGTGTTCTGTGCTGTGAGCAGTGTCACCACGCTGCAACCGTACACGCCCAGCGTGTGGAACGTCTTCAAGTCGGCTTGCAATCCCGCCCCGCCAGACGGATCCGAGCCAGCGATCGTGAGTGCAACTGGAGCGGCAGAGGGCATGGGGGGATCAATGGTTGGCGTATTGGAGACGCGGGTCGTCGAGGCCCAGGCGTTTCATTTTTTTGTAGAGCGTTGTTCGATTGATTTCAAGCTCGTCCGCGGTGGCAGCTCGGTTCCAGTTGTGGCGTCGAAGCGAATGGAGAATGATCTCCCGCTCAGGACCTTCAAGCGCTTCTCGCAGACTGCAGCCATCGAGAATGGCTGGGTTGAAGGAGGAGGGGCCGCTCGACGCGGTCACACCCGGCGAATGCCCGACGCTGCCGATGGAGGCATGTTGGTTGGCGGAGGTTCCGAGCACGTCGGGTGGCAAGTCATCCTTGGTGAGGACGCGATCGGTGGCGAGCAAAACGGCTCGCTCAACCACGTTTTCAAGTTGGCGAACGTTGCCGGGCCAAGCATAGGATTGCAGGGTCTTCATCGCTTCGCGGTCAAAACCATCGACCTCTCGGCCAGCAGTTTCAGCGGCTTCGCGCAGGAAGTGGTCGACCAGCAGAGGAACGTCGCCCGGTCGCTCTCGAAGCGACGGCAAGACGATGTTCACGACGTTGATTCGGTAGTACAAATCTTGACGGAACGAGCCATCAGCGACGGCTTGATCCAGGTTTTCGTTGGTTGCCAAGATGACGCGTGTGTCGACGCTGCGTGTCTCCATGCCACCGAGTGGTTCGAACTGGAGTTCTTGGAGAACGCGAAGCAATTTGACCTGCATGGCTGGTGTTGCCGTTGCGATCTCGTCGAGGAACAACGTTCCGCCGTCGGCGAGTTCAAACTTGCCTCGGCGGTCGGTGTTGGCGCCGGTGTAGGCGCCCGCAACGTGACCGAACAATTCGCTTTCGAGCAAGGTGTCAGGCAACGCACCGCAAGCGACTTCGATGAAGGGGCCACTGCGTCGGTT
Organism: Rhodopirellula islandica; assembly: GCF_001027925.1. NCBI lineage: Bacteria > Pseudomonadati > Planctomycetota > Planctomycetia > Pirellulales > Pirellulaceae > Rhodopirellula > Rhodopirellula islandica. Next base: position 26,862 of record NZ_LECT01000019.1, read on the forward strand.
GCAGCGGTTGTGAATGGCACGGGCGATCATGCTTTTCCCCGTGCCGTTTTCGCCCGTGATCAAAATCGATGCCTTGGCATCCGCGACACTGTCGATGACATCGAAGATTTTCATCATTCGGTAGTCATGGCTGAGGATGTTTTCGAGTCCACTGCGTTGATCGAGTTGTCGACGCAGAGTTTCGTTCTCCGCCTCAATCTGGCGTTGGTTCATGGCGCGATCGATGGCGAGCAACAATTCGTCATCGATGACCGGTTTGGTCAGCAAGTCCACTGCCCCAGCGCGGACGGCTTCCACCGCAGTGTTGGGAGTCGCGTAGCCGGTCATCACCAGAACCGGAGTTTCGCAGTGGTGGCGTTTGATGTCCTTCACCAACGTCATTCCATCGTCACCGCCCAATCGTAAGTCGGTGATCACCAATTCGAACGCGTGTTGTTTGAGTTGTTGGCGTGCGTGTTCGAGCGTGCCAGCCAGATGGATTTCGAAACCTTCATCGGCTAGCCATTCACCCAGCGAGGTTGCCAAGTGATGGTCGTCGTCGACAAGCAGGATCGAAGCAGCGGGCATCATGGTGCGATTCCGAAGCAGGGTGTTTCGTGAGGATTACTCCATTTCCTAGGTCACGTTTGACGATGAGGCAAAAAAGAACACGTGTTGCTTTCGGGCTGCATGGGGGGCGTTTGCCCCGGTTCGATTTCAGGGGGCGGTGAAATAACCGGCCAAAGGACTGCGTTTGAGCGACCCTTCGCCTGTCCGACGACTGACCTTGCCACTGTAGACACGGAGTTCTGAGTCAGGGGACTTTTGTGAAACCGTGTCGGTTGCATCGATTGCAGCGGTCATGCGGTTCGCGGTGTTTTCCGAAGGCAACATGTGCCCAACTCGGTTGGAGGAACCCTTTCCTGCCAGTGAGGATGGGGGGGGCGTCCGTTCGACGGCCGATGGTTGCGGACGCTTGGCGATCGAGGCGGGGGACTGAGCTGGTTTCTTTGCAGCGGCGGGGCGGTAGGTGGCTTCGATATCTTCGGTCGTTTTGAGCAGTGCCTGGGTGGCTTCGTCGTTCAGGTCCAAGTCGACCACCAGTTGAGTGTCGGTTGTCTCGGTGGCTTCGCTTTCTTTCGGTTCCAGTTCGCCTCGCAGGACACGAATGTCGCGAGGTGCCGAGATGCCAAGCCGGACTTGGTTGTTCCGGACTTTAATGACGGTGATCTTGATGTTGTCGCCGATCACGATTTGTTCGTCGATTTTTCGAGTGAGAACCAACATGGCAGTTTCCTTTGCCCCAGAAGAGAGTCGTTTATGAAGAGCGGATCGTTGCGACCCGCGGTTGTGATGGGGGAGTAATGCAACGGGGATGCCAAACGGGACCGTGAATCGAGATTCTTTTCCGTAAGTCTCTGTGTGGTGGTGGTTTACATTCTGTGAGACGGTTTTGGGTTTCGGGTGAGTGCAAGATTGGGCAGTAGGTGTTACAAGCGGAGGTCAAGAATTACAAACCGGTCTGGACGCCCCCCGCTGCGGTCGACTATTCCCTGTTCTAGGCACGAATTCGATGCCCAAAATGAATTGGATGGGTCCCGCGATGCTTTCTATTTCCGCCCGTATTGGTCAATTGCCGACTTTCGTTCGGCCTCGGTTGCCGCTTGCGCGGAAATCGAAGTCCTCGGTCAGCGGGATCGCGTGGGTGTTCGGCGGTTTGCTGGTGCCTGTCCTTGGGATGCTGCTGACCAGCGGACAAGCCATGGCCCAGGATTTCCGTTTGGCCAGTCGTCTCGGTGAAAAGTCCGAGCAGGCTGGTTCGCCGAACTTCACCCTCACCACCAAGATCTATTTCGCGGGTGAGCGAAATCCGAACTCGGTCCACCAGAACATCTTCCATGACGGTGTGATCTACAGCGTGTCGGAATCGGATCCTCGGTTTCTGACGGTGTTTGATCTGAACCAGTCAGTGATTGTTTTGTTGGATCAGCAAACCAAGACGCGTTGCTCCGTTTCGATGGACGTGTTGACTCAGTTGACTGCTCGTGCGGACGCGACGGTCACGGATCCAAAGCGTCGGGAACGACTGGGGATGAATGCCAGGGTGAGATCGCTCGGCAACCATCGCTATCAGATGACGTACCCGGGTGTTCGCTATGAAGTGGAGGGTGTTGTGCCTCCGTCGCCTGCCATGGCAGTTGCCAATGCTCAGTTGGTTGATTGGGCCTGCCGTCTGAACATCGCTCGCCCTCGCGGTTTGCCACCGTTTGGTCGGATGCGATTGAACGATGAACTGTGGAAGCAATCGCTGATTGGCGTGAAAACAAACTTGACGATTGACCGGAATGGCGCTGATGGCGAACCGGTCATGAAAGCAAACCTGAACATTGAATCGACTTGGTCCGAGGGCATTGATGACGCTGCCCAGCGTCAGATTGATCAGGCCATGGGCCACCGAGTCGTTTACAAACAAGTGAACTGGAACGAGTTCGCTGACTGAGTTGCCAGCGCTGTGATCGCTTCGGCAATGTTTGCCATCGAAGGGAAGTCCTTCCGTGGTGGCGTTTCCTTTGGTTGTCCTACGTCGTTGTCTGTTTTTTCCTACTCCCTCGATGAAAGTCCCACCACTCGTGAATCCAGTGATCGGAGCAGGCATCGCTGTGACGTTCAGGTTGTTTCGACTCACGTTTCGAATACGTGTTCGCAATGACCAACGTGAACGCTTGGTGCAGCGAACCGGCAAGCAGTACGCGCTTGCGATTCTGCATGCTCATCAGTTAGCTGCCTTGTCATTGTCCGCGCCCAAAGTGGGGGCGATGGTGTCTCGTTCCCGTGACGGGGATTTGTTGATGCCGTTGCTTCGAGGCAACGGATGTGTGCCGATTCGTGGCAGCAGCGGAGTGGGAGAAAAGGGGGGCGCCACGGCGCTGACCAAGATGATCCGCCACGTGAAGGATGGCAATCCAAGCGTGATCGCGGTCGATGGGCCGCGCGGGCCTCGTGGGGTCGTGCAAAAAGGGATTGCGATGGTGGCGATCAAAGCCGACGTGCCGATCGTCCCCGTGGTGCTGATTCCCCGGCGACGTTGGATCATGCCCAAAGCATGGGATCGAATGCAGATTCTGTTGCCGTTCACTCGGGTGGACGCGTTGTTTGGCGACCCGATCTTTCCGGCTCCTGGGCAGTCCATCGACGACCTGAGAGAGAAGGTGGCAGAATCCTTGCGAGTCATGGAGCATCGCATGGATCCCGAAGAAGCAGCACGTTGTGAGCGCCTGTGCAGCAAGAAAGCTGGCTCGCGCCGCGGCAAGAATCGACCCGTTCCACCGACCTCGGAATCGTCGGCTGGCGAAACAGGGGACTCAGTGGGGGGGAAGGCCGAGGCGATCGTTCCAACAGAGACGCTTCGGGACGCTGAAAATCTCGCTTCCGACACGAGCAAACGAGCCGCGGCCTAGCAGGGAACGGATCGCTTCGGGCCGGTTGGGGTTACCCGCGGGATCCGATGCTGAACCCTCGCTTCGCTTCGGTTGACCCTCCCAAAAGGGAGGCCTGGCGAATCGGTGGTAAGCGGTCCAATCAAGGTGGTCGCATTTTGCTCGTGTTTCACAGGGGCTCGCGTTCGCGAGTGAGGCCACGAAGTGGTCACAGACGGTAGCCGGTGGTCGAGCAAAGCGAAAACCACCGGACAGCGACAAAAGATCGCGGCGTCGGCCCCGAAGGGAGTCGCAGAAAGCTCGGCCGTCAAAGTCTTCGACCCCTTCGGGGTCAACCGTGTGATCGGGGGGCATCCCGGCGGTGTTCGCTTCGCTCGACCGCCGGCTACCCTCTGCATTCCCTCCGGGAAAGAAGGCGCGCCGTCGCAATCCCCACCATCCCACCTGTTTCCAGCCCAACGCTGCGATCACCGGTGGAGAATGTCACAGCCCCCAGGGCGTCTGTTTCACGCCTTCAGAGACACGACCAAAGCGATGGGGCAAAGCTTTCCTATCCCTCCCAAATGCACACCGATTCGTCAGGCCACCAAAAGGGAAGGTGATGATCAGCGTCAGGCGAAACGAACCTTGAAATCGGCACACGACCTGTCGGATTGGCAGGCGTCTTGGCGAAACGGAGTGGATGCTTAGAATCTGGGCTCTCGATCGCAACGCGATTGTCTTCGGAAATTCCTCTTCACCAGGCAGTGTCATCGTGGCTGAGCTCGCTCATCACAATTTGGATATCAAACGCGTCGCGATCTTGTTCGCTGGCGGACCCGCTCCCGCCGCCAACGCGGTCATCAGTACCGCTGCGTTTTCGTTCCTGGAAGAAGGTGCTCAGGTCTTCGGCATCAAGCACGGTTACAGCCGTTTGGCGGAGTACACCGCGGCGGGGCCGTTGCAAGAAGGCACCGATTACATGCGGTTCACGCACGATTCGCTGACCCACGCTCGCAGCAGCCGTGGGATCATGATCGGAACGGCTCGGACCAACCCCGGCAAACACGTCAGCAGCCCCGAGCATCTGAAAGATCCCGAGTTGGTCGCGCCGCTTCGCCGCGTGTATGAAGGCCTGTGTTCGTTGGAAGTCGACGCGTTGATCTCGATCGGCGGCGACGACACACTGAAAACCGCGAACAAACTCAAAATGTTCCAAGACAACCTGCCCGGCGAGGCACGTCGTTTCCCGGTGGTTCATCTGCCCAAAACGATCGACAACGATTACTCAGGCATTGATTTCACGTTTGGATTCTTCACCGCCGTGGAAACCTTGGCCGAAGAAATCCGTAACTTGAACTACGACGCGGCGGCTGGTCGTGCGTACTTCTTGTGCGAAGCGATGGGCCGCAGTGCCGGTTGGCTGGCGTACGGTGCCGCGATTGCCGGTGAAGCCAGCATGGTGCTCAGCGTGGAAGACATCATCGGAGCACTGGCGGAAGAAGAAGTCGTCAATCAAGAGACTGGCGAGACTCGCAAGATCATGGCGATGGATCGTGTGATCGATCGGATGGTCGACATGATGCTGGCTCGCGAACGGGAAGGCCGCCAATACGGCACGATCGTGATCGCGGAAGGCATGGCGGAGTACCTACCCGCGAAGTATCTCGAAGGCGTCACTCGCGATGATCACGGTCACATCAACATCTCGTTGGTGAACCTTTCAGCGCTGATGTCCCGCTTGTTGGCCGCTCGCTACAACGAACGCACCGGTCGGACTCGCAAGGTGAACGGATTGCAAATGGGATACGAATCTCGTTGTGCACCACCACACGCTTACGATGTCATGTTGGGATCGCAACTCGGCGTCGGTGCCTACCGAGCGCTCGTGGAAGAGAAACTCAACGGCGTGATGGTTTCCGTTTCCGGCCAATTTGATTTGCACTTTGTGCCGTTTGAAGAATTGGTTGACCCGCAAACGCTGGTCACCAAGGTTCGCTTCATCGAGCAGAACTCGGATTTCCATCGCTTGGCACGGTTCCTGGAAACCTGCATCGACAATTGATCGATGCCTGACCAGAGGGCTCACGGGCGGTTCATTTCGTGAGCCGCTTAGGATTCGCCTCAGTTCCAACGCCACTGAACCGGGGCCAACGCCCAAACGGCTCACATGAAGAGTCGAACCGACCAACCGACAGCCTGCTTGCGGGTTTTCGGGTTCAAATGACTTACGGAGGTCAGTCTCGACAGTTGTCTGGCATGGAAACGCTGGGGTGCCGACCGCTTTTGCGTTGGCATCCCGGGCAAAAAAACGTTGCCCGTTGAGCTTGGACGATTCGCCGGATCACCCCGCCCTCGCATCGCGGGCACCCCAGGTGTTCGCGATCGTAGACCCGGTGCATGTTTTGATAGTTGCCGGGGTCGTTCAGGGCATTGCGATACGTCCCGTCGCTCAGCGTGCTGCCTTCGTGGTTGATCGCGTCTTGCAGCACCAACGTGATTGCAGGATGGATGCGTTCCCACTGTGGTTTTGTCAGTCGGTCGCAACGTGTGCGGGGATCCACGCCGGCTAAGAACAGGATTTCGGCCGCGTACAGGTTGCCAATCCCGGCGACGGCGGATTGATCCAGCAAGGCCACTTTGATGGGGCGACGTGAGGCCGCCAAGTTCTGACGCAATTCCTCTGCGGTGATGCGCATGGCGTCCGGTCCCAGACGCGAATCGACTTTTTCAAGGTAGTCCTGTTCGCTCATCCAGCGGATCGTCCCCAGCCCGCGACGGTCCCAGAGCAGCAATTCCGTGGGAGCGTCCGCGGATGGAATCGATGGCGGGCGAAACTGGATCCGCAGTCGCAAGTGGTCTGGATCCGGTGGGTCGGCCAGCAGCACCAGGCCTGTCATCCGAGGTTCGATGACGAGTCGCGACCGATTGTCGAAGCACAGCATCACTCGTTTGCCGCGACGCTCGATTGCCTGAACCGGGCGGCCTCGCAGTTGTCGGTGAATGCTGGCGATCGAGGGTTCGATCGTCATCGGTCGGCAGTGACACGGCGGAACTTCAACCCGCTCAATCTCGCGCCCGATGATTGGGGCGATCCCGCGGCACATCGTTTCGACTTCCGGCAACTCCGGCATGAGGGTTCCTGTTGAAGAGGATTGGAGGGAGTTTGTTTTGAGTGCCTGCGTCAGTTCGCTTGAGTTCGGCTGCCGTTGGTTGGTGATTGAGTTTCACGGCAAGTTGCACGGGCGGGTTTCGAGCTGACTCGTCTGGCGTTCGCGAACGAGAATTCGTTATTGAAAGGACATGCGTGCGACTCATCTTCGTCTGAATCAAGCGGATTCTGCCGAATCGGCTCCCAAGAATACCAACCTGCTCGGCCTGGATGCCGTGCGGGCGTGGGCGGCCATTGGCGTTGTGGTGCTGCATGCCTGTGTGCCTTATTCCAATCCGGACGTCCCAGGACTGACTTGGGCGACCACCGATACCCCGCATTCGGGGCTCACGGCGCTGATGTGGGCGATCGAGATTGTCATCATGCCGATCTTCTTGGTGATGGCTGGGTTCTTGGCTGTACGCAGCATGGCCTCGCGAGGTCCACTGGCGACGTTGAAATCCAGGACACGACGATTGGGTTGGCCCTTCGTTTTGGCGGTTGTGTTTTTGATCCCCGTCGACCTCTACGCATGGTTGTTGGGCTGGTTGGCGGATGGTGTGATCACGCCCCGTCAAATGCGATCGTTGAAATTCTCCGAAGGGCAAGACCAGCACCTTTGGGGGCTGTCTCATCTGTGGTTCTTGCAGTACCTGATTCTTTACATCGCCGTTTTGGCGGGTGCCTGGAAGTGGCTGCAACAGACGGATCCGAAGCGTGTTTTTCGGATCGGCATGCCGCTGGTGATCGCGGTGGGTGTGGCTGTGCTTTGTGTTCGTCCCGAAGTCGTTTGGGGATTCCAACACGCGTTCTTGCCGGTGCCTTCCAAGTGGCTGTACAGCGGGTGCGCCTTTGCGATGGGAGTGTTGATTGCACACGCTGATCCTGACATGCAAGGTCTGACTCGGTTCGCCGGTCGAGCTTGGTGTCCCAGTGCGATGGTTTGCGTCGCTGCCACGATGCTTGGGATCTGGGTGCTGGAACAGCCAACGGTCAGTGACACCGAGCAAGCCTCCGCTTTCCCGGTTGTGATCAGTTCCTCGACTTGGTTGTGCCTCGCATTGTTGACCGTTGCGGGTGCCACGGGGGTTGCGTTTTCATTGATTGGATTGGCGTGCCGATGGGTGAAGCGACTGGACCCGATCACTCAGCAATTGGCGACGGCTTCTTTCGCGATCTACTTGTTGCATCATCCCGTGCTGGTGCTCGTTCACATCGCGGTCAAGCATGGGCTGCCGTCGGCGTCGCCGTTGTTGAAGATGTCGTTGGCGACCCTCATCGCAGTTTGTGTCCCGCTCGGCATGCACTTTGTGCTTCGTCGCGTGAAGGCTCGGCGTCAGTCCAAGCAGATCGAACGAAGCGACCAGGACGGTCCTTCGATTCTGGCGATGCCCACGACCTCCGACGCGTCGCAATCCGAGCAACGATTGGCCGGGTAGCGGGCCTCTACGAGAGTTTGGCCACCGCATCGGCGAGACGTTCGTATTGTTCCAGCGTGTTGTAGGCTTGCGCCGAGATCCGCAGGCAGACATTGGCTGCATCAAACCGGAACACGGGCAGTTCAAAGCGATGGTCAGCTCGCAGAGAATTTCGGACTGCTTGGACTTGAGCGGGCGAGTGATTCGTCCAAGCTGGAATCGGAATCGTCGCGAGACTTCCAAGCATGGATTCAGGGGCTGGCTCGGCAAGGTTGAGTTTCTCCAAGAGCACGCGTCGGCCCGCCACCACCAGTTCATGGTTGTGTTTCATTAGTCCCGCCAACCGGTTGGGGGCGTCCGTTGGATACAAACTTGCGAGAAAGTCGATCGCGGTGGGGAGGGCCAGCAACGGTGACGGGTCAAAGGTTCCGGGCCAATTGAATTGGCTTTGGAATTGGCTTGGCCCGTAGCCTTCCGTGTTCGCGCCGTGGCTGATGATGGGAGGCAGCACTTCGTCTTGGAAGTCTTCTTGGACGGAGAGGAATCCAGACACCTTCGGACCACACCACCACTTGTGATGATTGGCGGTGTAGTAGTCGGGTTGCAGTTGGTCGAGGTTCAGCGGCAGCATTCCAGGGGCGTGAGCCCCATCGACCATCACGCGAATGTTGTTGGAGTGAGCCAGTTCGATCAGCTCGGCAACTGGCAGGACGATCCCGGTGGGGCTGGTCACATGATCGATCAACATCCAGGCGGTCTGGGGGGTGATGCTTTGCTCGATCGCCTGCACCACTTCTTTGGGATGGCGAATGGGGAACGGAATGTTCGCGGTGACCACCGACGCGCCGGCGGAATCAGCGGCTTGGCTGACCGCGTTGATGCAGGCGTTGTACCCATGGTTGGTCACCAGGATCTCATCGCCGGATTGCAATGGCCACGAACGCACGACGGCGTTGACTCCTTCGGTGGCATTGCGAACAAACGCGATGTCATGGGGAGTCGCGTGAATCTCTTGGGCAACCGTTTGGCGAACGACGTCGAGTTTGGGCAGCAGCGACCTTTCCGGTGCTAGGAACTCAATTGGGTCTTCTTCCAAGAGGTTTTGCCAATGCCGTTGGTTTTCGAGCACGCAGCGCGGTGTGGCGCCGAAGGACCCGTGGTTGAGGAATTCCAGGTCGGGCCGAATCAACCATGGTTCGTATTGTGTGTCGTTCAACGAAGGGCCTGTTGGTTGGAAGGGGCGATTGGAGTGCGTTGTCGAGTGGCGAAATGGATCGGGTGGTGGAACACCAAGTGAACTCGGGACGCGGGTAGAATGATTTTCCGCTGATGTCGGCAATGAGCCTCATCCACCTCGATCTCCGTCAGGAACGCGAAAATGAAACGCATTCAAAGTTCATGGTTGCTCATTGTCGTGTGTTCACTGATGTTGCAGAAGGCGGGTTTTGCCGAGGAAAAAGACTCCCACGAGGTGCATCGTGTCTCGGTGTTCCGTGACTTGGTGTATGCGGAGGTTCCCGGCGAGGAGGGAGATCGCCCGCTTCAGTTGGACTTGTTTGTTCCGGCGACGTCAGAGGCTCCGCCGCTTGTCGTTTGGATTCACGGCGGTGGGTGGCGGAATGGTTCGCGACGCAATCCGAAGCTGATGCAGGTGACCGAGAACGGGTACGCACTGGCCAGCCTGAGTTACCGCTTCTCGAAAGAGGCCATTTTCCCGGCTCAGGTTCACGATTGCAAAGCGGCGATTCGATGGTTGCGAGCCAATTCGAAACGCTATGGCTACAACGCGGACTGGATCGCGGTCGCGGGAAGTTCCGCTGGCGGGCACCTGGCGTTGTTGCTGGGCACGTCCGGCGATGTGGCTGAGTTGGAAGGTGAAGTGGGCGGAAACCTCGAGCAGTCCTCTCGCGTGCAGGCCGTCATCGATTATTTCGGCCCGTCTGATTTTGTTCTGCGTGGGAAGACTCAACCCGAGCGAGCGTACACTGATCTCTCCGGCAGCTACGCGTTGCTGGGCGGCAAAGACGGGAAGGTTGCCGAGTCGATGGAGCGACTGGCCAGCCCGGCGACCCACGTGTCCTCCGACGACCCACCGCTATTGATCTTTCACGGAACAGCAGACAAGACGGTGCTGTTGGATCAAAGCGAACGGATGGTTGAGTTGTACGAGGCCCTCGGTCTCGAAGTGGAGCTGATTCAGCACGAGGGTGCCGGCCACGGCGGCAAGCGATTCTTTGAGGGGGATTCACTTCGTCGAGTGCTTGCCTTTTTGAATGCTCAACGTCCGAGTCGCGACGAGAATATTGCCTCTGAATGATCACCTGCATAAGGTTTCGGATTGAAGCAACCGTGTGATGAATTTTGATGACGTGACTAAGTGCAGAACGACGGTGTCTGATGCACTGTATTGAACTTATTCAATCGTGGGGAAACGTTATGAATTGCTCTTGGAGTTTTTTGCTCTGCGTCTTGGTTTCTTGGCTTGGCCTCTGTGGGCAGCTCGCGGGCGACGAGCCAATCTCGGAAGATCTTGTTCAGAATGAAAAGCGGGTCGAAAAAGCGAAGGGGATTCTCCAAGATTTTTTACTCGACGTGTCGGCTTTGGAAAAAGATGCCTTCGTTTGCGTGGGCTTGGCGAGAAACTTTGGCAGGACATCAGCCGATGCGAGATTTGATGGCAATTTCCCATTCGTCGTGTTTCGCGCACGAGACTTCGGTCGTGCAAAGAAAGAGAAGTTTTGGTCACAGTCTTCAGAGAGTTTGGATCCACGTACGCCTCTTGGTGGATTGCTCACGACGAGCTGCCGGCTGACGTCTACTTAAAAGAAGGGCTTCTATCGCAAGTGGCGCCGATGCGAGAAAAGTATGAGACTTGGATCGAGAAAGCGAGTGAGGTTGAGCCTATGATGGTCGACTGATTTCGTTGTTTGAGCCGGTGAGATAGGCGGACGCAGTTGCTTCTTGGGAGAACAGGCATGTCGTTGAGACTGGGCGGGTTGTTGTGTGGCATCGTGATGATGGTCGGTGGCACGGTGCTGGGGCAAAGTGTCTCTGGCGACGAGCCCGATCGTCCCAATGTCATCTTGGTGATGGCGGACGACTTGGGGTACGCGCAGACGGGATACTTTGAACACCCCTTGCTGAAGACACCTGAACTGGATCGCTTGGCAGCGGGTGGTTTGCGTCTGGATCGGTTCTACGCGGCCTCCGCAGTTTGCTCGCCAACCCGAGCGAGCGTGCTGACGGGGCGTTCGCCCGAGCGGACCGGTGTGCCTTCGCATGGTCACGCACTGCGACATCAGGAACGATCCATCGCAACTGCGATTCGGAAGGCGGGCTATGTCACCGGGCACTTTGGAAAGTGGCATCTCAATGGTCTTCGCGGACCGGGAGTTCCGATCCTAGGCGAGGATCGCTTTCATCCCGGTCGGTTTGGGTTTGATGTGTGGTTGTCGGTGACCAACTTCTTTGATCGCAACCCCTTGATGAGTCGGCGTGGCAAGTTTGAAGCCTTCGAAGGCGACTCGTCCGAAGTGATCGTGGAAGAAGCGTTGGATTTCGCGTCTCGATCGGCGCGGTCTCAGCAACCGTTTTTCGCGGTGGTTTGGTATGGCACCCCGCACAGTCCGTTTGTGGCATCCGATGAAGACATGCAAGCATTGGTCGATGCGGGCAAGGACGAAGATGAAAAGGCAAGGTTGCAGCAGATCATCGATGGCATGGATGAAGACTCTCGCAATCACTATGGCGAATTGGTGGCCATGGATCGGAGTTTGGGAACTCTGAGAGCAGGTTTGGAACGGTTGCGTGTGCTGGACAACACGTTGATTTGGTTCTGCAGTGACAACGGTGGTTTGCCAGGCATCGAACCATCGACAACGGCTCCGCTGCGAGGTCACAAGTCACAGCTCTACGAGGGTGGGCTGCGCGTGCCGTGTGTGTTGCACTGGCCCGATCAGATTCAGGCTGGACGCGTCAGTCGGGTTCCAGCTTGTGCGACCGATATTGCGCCGACGCTGGTGGATTTGCTGGGATTGCCCGGTGACTCACTGACCACGCCTGTCGATGGAATCAGTTTGCTGCCAGTGATTCAGGGCGATGGCGAGACCGCCATGGTTCGTCGCGAAAAGCCGATCGGGTTTCGGTTTCGTGGCAAGTCAGCCGTGGTCGACAACCAGTGGAAGCTGATTCGCGAAACGCGAAAGCAGAAGGGGAAATCGGTGGTCAGCGAACAGTTGTATCAACTGGACGACGATGTCAGCGAAAGCAAAGACGTGACCGGAGACTACCCAGAAATTGCGTCGCGATTGAGCGAGTGGTTGGCGGAATGGAACGCGTCGGTCGATGACAGCGTGGCGGGGTTGGACTATCCCGAGCAACGTGTCGACCCGGACCATCCGGAATCGAAGTACTGGTCCAGCGATTCGCGATACGAAGCGTTCTTCGAAGAGTGGCGTGGACGCCCAGAGTATCAATCGTTCTTGAAGACTCGTTTGGCAAAGTGAGCTAGTGGTCCGTCAAAGTTAAAAGTTAGGGTTGATCGTAGTGGGCGAGGCCACGAGTCCTTGGATTTTACGCCAGTTCAGGACTCGTGGCCTCGTCCACTACCCTAAAAACAAGTCCTGACAGACCACTAGCAACGCGTGAACAACAAGTGACGATGTTAGCGGTGTGGCGCAAGCCGCCCGGTGAGGAACCGGAGGGCTCGCGCCCTTCCGCTACGTCACTTGTTGTTCACGTGGTGCTTAACTGCGTGACAAGCGAAGACTCACTCCACCACGTAAATCTGCGAGGTCAATGACAGCGGGAAGGTGCCGCCCGTTTCGTACTGTGCCTCCATGAAGGCTGCCTCGGCCCCGGAGCTTGGCGAATTGACTTGCGCACTCCAGATCCCATTCTCATCCGTCTTCAAGGGCGTCGACTTCCAATGCGAGGATCGGAGGTCACGTGTGGGCGAGGTCGTGGTCCAAACCATCACCTTGGTCGGGGTTTGATCACTCGTCGCAATGATTTTCACCCCCTCAGGCGTCGGTTCCGAACGCGTCTTCCAATCCGGCATGACGTTGTCTTGGCAGACCGATCGATGCAGCGCCGAAACGCCCCCCACCATTCTTGAGATGTCATTCAACCCGTGCCCATTGTTCGGAATGTTCAGCAGCCACTTGGAACCGGGCAGATCGTCGAAGTAATGCTGCGCTGAATCGGCAGGCCAATAGGGATCATTGCTTCCCAGCAACACGAGCTTCGGCATCTCCAAGGCCGCCCGGTGCTCATAGGGATCCACCAGTTGCATCAACGTTTTCCCGCTTGGCGTGGACATCATTTCCTGAAGACCACGCTGCGTGTAGTCCTTGATCTGAGGCGAGTAGGCTCCCCAAGCTTCGATCTGGTGTTTCATTTGCACATTCAGATTCAACATGTCGATGACCATCGGGGCGATCGCCTTGACGCGCGGGTCCGTCGCACCCACCAAGTAAGTCGTCCATCCACGTTTGCTCGCTCCGGTCACCGTGAATCCATCCAGCGATAAACCCCATTCCTCCTTGGTTGCTCCGACGACCGCGTCCATGGCCGCCGAAGCGGAACGCGCCATCACCGGCAACAACGGCCACTCGGGATCTTTCGTTTCGAAAAACTTTTGAAAGGTGAGCGAAATCAAAGCGTCTTCCTTCAGCCCATCAAACATCGGTTGAAAGGGAACCTGTTTCAGGATCGCAACCGGTGTCTTCACCTCCATCGCCAAACTCGCCAGCACAACCGCCTCGCGAGGCACTTTGACTTCCATCGGACCATCTGATCCCCACTCGGATTTCCAAGACCCACCGCTGATCAGCATCAACGCGTTGGATTCATTCGGATCCACCTCCGGCGGATTCAAAATGTACAGTTCGTGTTGCCAAGGAACTCCTTGCCACGCTTGGGAGACCAGATGCACCACGACGTAGTCGCACCCACCGAAGTTCCCACGATCACGGATCTCCCAGCGAAAATGCTCGTCTCGACTCAACACCATCTCAGCCAAACGCTGGGTTGCTTCGGCGCTGGAGACATCTGTTTCCAACGGCCGAAGGTCCTCCGCGCGAAGATTCGAAACGGTCACCGAAAAGGTCCCCAGCAACAGCAATAAACCGGACGTCCATCTTTTTCCAAACACGGGGCGAGACTCAAACAGTTCAAGGATTCCATGCGAACCGGCCATCGCGATGGCTGGCGCTGCATGGTGAAGTTGGTTGCAAAGACACGTCCACGCGAAAGCAACGAATCGCGTTCCGGACCATCATCTCATAAAATCATCGGTGAAACATGAATGTCATTCGGAACCCGCAACCATTTCGCGAACGTCGTGTCGCGAATTGAGTTCGCCTTCCTCAGAAACCTTTGCCCCTCGAACGATGCCCGGAGTCCAACGTTGAAGTCATTGACCAAAGAACTGTGGATGGAAATCCCCAACCGTCGCGGAATTGTTTCGATCCACCGGGAAGTCGACCAACTGGTTCGAGAGAGCGGCATCCAAGAAGGCATGGTGTTGGTCAACGCCATGCACATCACCGCCAGCGTCTTCATCAACGACAATGAATCCGGATTGCACGCTGACTATGAACGTTGGCTTGAGGAACTGGTTCCATTCAACGCCGGCACGGAGCCGGCCTCGGGCGGCTACCTGCACAATCGAACGGGCGAAGACAACGCCGACGCACACCACAAGCGCCAGATCATGGGACGCGAGGTTGTCGTGGCAATCACCGAAGGCGAGCTTCACCTCGGGCCTTGGGAGCACATCTTCTACTACGAGTTTGATGGGCGACGTCGAAAGCGAATCCTCGTCAAAATCATCGGTGAGTAACCGTTTGGTCGCCACTCCCGATCGGGAACGCAAAAAGCAGCGACTGATCTCGCGCACAAAAAAACCACGCAACGTGAGTTGCGTGGTTTTCGGTTCATTTGAACTGGCAGGGTGGCTTAGCGAGCGCCGGCCAATTCTTCTTTCTTGCGTTCCGCAATGATCTCTTCTTGGATGTTCGACGGGGTCTGACGGTAGGCCGCCAATTCCATCGTGAACGTTCCTTGACCTTGAGTCATGCTGCGAAGGTCAGTGGCGTAACCAAAGGTTTCTGCCAAAGGAACTTCTGCACGGATGACGGTCATGCCTTCGTTGGTATCGTTGCTGGTCATCAGACCACGACGACGAATCACGTCACCAGTCACGGTTCCTTGGAAGTCTTCTGGCACTTCGATTTCCACGCTCATGATCGGCTCGAGCAACTTCGGAGCAGCTTGCTTGAAGTACTCGCGGAAGCAACCTTGAGCAGCCGTGTAAAAGGCTTTTTCGCTGGAGTCAACATCGTGGTAGCTACCGTCGAGCAGCTCGATGCGGGTTCCCACGACGGGATACTCAGCGATTGGGCCTTTCCCCAGGATATCGCGGAAGCCTTTTTCAACAGCCGGGATGTACTGCTTTGGAATCCGTCCACCAACGACCTTTTCTTCGAACTCGAAGCTGTCTTCGCTTTCCGATTCGATCGGGATCAGCTTGCCAACGATGTGAGCGTACTGACCTGAACCACCGGTTTGCTTCTTGTGCTTGTAGTTGAAGTCGACTTCTTTGGTCGGGCTTTCGCGGTAAGAAACCTTGGGAGCACCGACTTCGATTTCGACGCCGTATTCACGACGAATGCGTTCGATGTAGATTTCCAGGTGCAACTCACCCATGCCCGAGATCAAGATCTCGTTGGTTTCTTCATCGGTGTAAACGCTGAACGTTGGGTCTTCCTTGCGGAAGCGTTGCAACGCCTTGCTCATCTTGTCGCCATCGCCACGGTTGAGTGGGTTGACGGCGATCTTGATAACGGGCTCTGGCACGAACATCGATTCCAACGTCGCGTAATCGCGCTCGCTGCAATAAGTGTCCCCGGAGGCACAGTCGATGCCCATCACGGCGATGATGTCGCCGGCGCTGGCTTCGTCAATTTCCTCTCGTTTTTCACTGTGCATTCGCACGATCCGGCTGAACCGTTCTTTCTTGGTCGAACGTTGGTTCGTGTAGGCCTCGCCCTTCTTGATCGTGCCTTGGTAGATACGCATGAAGGTCAACTGACCAAACGGATCTTCGGCGATCTTGAAGGCCATTCCGACGAAAGGCTTTTCCGGATCGGGAGCCAATTCGATCTTCTTGTCTTCGTCGGAAGGGTCGCGACCGTAAATTTCACGATCCAGCGGGCTGGGCAAGTACTCGGTGACGGCGTCGAGCAAGGGCTGAACACCTTTGTTCTTGTACGCACTGCCCATGTAGACTGGGGTCGCACCGTTCAGGACGGCCTGACGCATGACCTTGTAGATCATGTCCTTGGGCACTTCTTCTTCACTGAGCAACAATTCCATCACTTCATCGCTGTAGTTGGACAACGAATCCAACATCGCGACGCGTGACTCTTCCGCTTCGTCTTTCAAGTCCGCTGGGATTTCGCCAGTGACAACCTTTTCGCCTTGGTCGCCTTCGAACGTGTAGGCCACCATTTCGATCAGGTCGACGACGCCACGGAAGTTTTCTTCCGCACCGATTGGAATCTGAGCCAGGAAGGCATCGGCACCAAGTTTCTCGCGCAGTTGCTCAACCACGCGTCGGGGGTTGGCACCGGTGCGGTCCATCTTGTTGATGAACGCCAAGCGAGGAATTTGGTATCGCTTCATTTGACGGTCAACGGTGATCGACTGGCTTTGCACACCACCGACACTGCAAAGAACCAACACCGCACCATCGAGAACACGCAGCGAACGTTCCACTTCGACGGTGAAGTCAACGTGGCCGGGCGTGTCGATCAAGTTGATGTGATAACCCTTGTGCGTCACGCTGGTCGCGGCACTGGTGATCGTGATCCCACGTTCTTTTTCCAGTTCCATGTGATCCATCGTCGCGCCGTCACCACCACCACGAACATCTTCGATCTTGTGAATCCGACCGCTGTAAAACAGGATCCGTTCGCTCAGAGTGGTCTTGCCCGAGTCAATGTGGGCACTGATACCAATGTTTCTGATTTTCTCCAAATTCATAATACTTCACCTAAGCGCGACCAATGCGGCGGTTCCAAGCACGCCCGTCGACACCACTGACATGGATGTCGCAGAAATTCCGGGTGGATTTGGAGGGTGGCCGACGAATCGTCAAAAATTGTTGGGGGGTGTAGACTGGCAATACCGGGAATCGCCCGGACATCCGTTTCGAATCTCGCCAAGAAATCGAACGGAAATATCGCAAAGGTGGCCCCGATCGGGAACCCCAAAACGAATCAGGCGCAATCTTTGCTCGTCTTTGCGTACGGATCTTCCCTGACATTGGATTTTTGAAACGATTTTGCCCGCCAACTTCAACCATTCCGCCGTCCCCCACTCGCCTCCCGATTTCTCCGAATCGCTGGCGGCTCTGCGAGCGAAATCCCCGGTTCTGACTGAATCTTCTAAACCGCCCCTGGGAGTCGTGCTGGGCAGCGGATTGGGGGGACTCGCCGATGCGATCGAATCCCCCACTGTCATCCCCTACGGCGAGATTCCAGGGCTGGCCGCGTCCACTGCTGCCGGGCATCGAGGCGAATTCATTGTGGGGCACTTGGCGTCGCGGCCAATCATCGCGATGGCCGGCCGACTGCACGTTTACGAGGGACACTCGCTGCCAGACGTCACTCGGCCCGTCGCTCTGATGGCGGGCATCGGAATCAGCGAACTGGTCGTCAGCTGTGCGGCAGGCGGGCTGAATCCCGGTTTTTCAGTCGGCGATCTCGTCCTGCTCGACGAACACAGCAGTTGGTTGGATGGCAAACTGGGAGCACCGCCGACCCTGTTTCAGGCGGCCGAATGCCCGGCGCCCGAACAAGCCTCCGCGACGGGTTGGTTCCGCCGACACCTGAGCACCTGCGATCCACAACTGGATCAAATCGCTCACCAAACCGCTCGCAAACACGGGTTCCGACTTCGCCGCGGGATGTACCTGGCCGTCAGCGGGCCGAACTACGAAACGCGGGCCGAGTGCCGGATGATGCGGGGCCTGGGAGCGGACTTGGTCGGCATGAGCACCGTCCCAGAGATCCTGTGTGCCTCCTCGGCGGGCGTTCGTACACTGGGAATTTCAGTCGTCACCAACCTCGCGCTGCCTGACGCCCCGGTGACCGCGGATCACGCGGATGTCTTGGAGGTGTGCGAGCGGGCCGCCAACCGGTTACAACAAATCGTCCGAGCGATTGCCACCCATGGAGCGTGACGTGACGAAGGAACCCCATCAGCCCGATCATTCTTGGGACATTTCCAACCTGTCCGATGCCGAATTGCGATCGGCCATGCAATCGATTCCCTGTCAAACCGACCCAGAGGCTCCCGCGCCACTGGTCGAGTTGACCGGCCTGCATGGCCAGCACTCTGCCATGATGCGTTGCGAAACGCCGCTGCGTTTCCAGGCCGCTGGCGACCTCGGTGACTACGCGTTCGCGTTTTGTCGCGATGCGGACGTTCGCCTGGACGGCAACGTCGGCCACGGCGCAGGCGACGGAATGAGACGCGGTGTGGTCCTGATCACTGGCAATGCGGGCTGCGGATTGGGATCGGCGATGACCGGCGGAACCCTGGCCGTCTACGGCTCGGCAGGCGACCGCGTCGGTGCGGCAATGCGTGGCGGCAGCATCTTTGTTCGTGGAAGCGTCGGCGATGACACCGGTGCCGGAGCCCTGGGCGGCACGATTGTGGTCGGGGGAGACGCGGGCAAACGACTGGGCGATGGACTGAACAACGTGACCGTTTTCCTGCGTGGCAAGGCGGAATCCTTGGCCCCCGGTGTGATCGAGGCTCCCCTGAGAAAGCGTGAGGAGGTCCGCCTGGGATTGCTGCTGATGGGAGCCTCGATTCGCGGCTCAGCCTCCGAGTTTCGACGCATCATTCCCCAAGCACGCCTGGACGCCGAAGAAGCAGGTGCCGGTGAAATCCGCCCGAACTGGCGCTAGAAGCGGCCCCGCTCTCACTCTGGTTAGCCCGATTTCGCCCCCCATCAAACCGTAGCCGGAGTCGCCAGACTTCGGTCTCCTGCAAACCAGCCTGTTGATAATGGCACAAGGTGCCAGCCACATTCCAAGCCCCTCACAACGCCTTAATAACCCCGCCCGCGCAGAGGTCGTGCAGCTTTTAAGCATCGTGCCAGTAGCGCCTTAGCACCACATGAACAACAAGTGACGTAGCGGAAGGGCGCGAGCCCTCCGGTTCCTCACCGAGCGACTTGCGCCACACCGCTAACATCGTCGCTTGTTGTTCACGCGTTGCTTAAGAACCCCGCCCGACGAAGTTGGGAGGGGTCGGAAAACGAGCGTTCAGCGAGATTTCCGGGGGAGGGCCATCCGCGCCGTTTCCCCTGCTCAGCCTCCTCCCTCGCGTACGCCTGAACGGCGTCGCTCCCCCCCAAACTTCGTTTCAGGAGAGGTGTTCCAATGCAGAAACCCGCCAAAACGCGGTCTCAGTAAACGGCACGACCTCTGCGCGAACAGGGGGCCTGAATGTCCTTTCAGAGTAGAACATTTGTCCCAAGATGTTTGCGTGACGGGTTGGTTTCGTCGAGCAGTGTGACGCGAACGTTTGAAAGGGGACTTGGGTGCGATGAGGCTTGGCGATGGAAGGCTGCCCGACGGAACAGTTGAGGACAACTGTTCTACTCGGCTGCACGACCTCGGAAGCGGATTGGAAAACGATTCCCTCAGCCGCCTGAGATCACATCCAAGTAGCGATACCCGCCGCGATTCTGACGTGCGATTTCTTTCATGAACGAATTCGCGGGCTCCGGGCCCGAGCCGAACTGGATCGCATGGATCACCGTGCCGGCTTGCTCCGCTCTCCGGCGGATGTCCGCCATCTGTTCCGCGTTCATCGTTTGAATTGACGCATCGGTCAAAAAAAAGATCGCGTCCGGCGCCAATCGCAACGCCATCCGCAATGCCAACTGGTGCTCGGTGCCGCCGATCGCCACCGTCCGCTGGACAAACGCCTCGGCCAGTTTGCGATTGCCTTCTTCACCCAAAACCAAACCGCTGGACTGCCCATCGGGTGAAAACGCCTTGGGGCGATCATTGTAAAAGATGACCTGAAACTGCTGGCGCTCACTCAACGTTTGCAAACTTCGAATCAATTCTTGCTTGGCCGCTCGCAAAGGCTTTCCACCGGAAGCGGACATGCTCTCGCTGTGGTCGAACACATACACAAACGCGCTGCCGGATCCCGAAACACCAAACACGGAGGTGGTCGTTTGACCAGCCCCTTCGCCTGCGCGTGTCGTACCGGGAACCAATTCACCGGTGCCCAACTGATCCGCGGTCTTGCCGTCGCCAAACTGCAGCACGCCTTCGACGCCGGTCCCCTCGGACTCGCCCGCTGCCACACCGCGACGCGTCATCTCGGCAAACAAACCGTCCAAATCCACGGGCGGCACAAAGCCCGCAGGCGGTGCCGACGCGGGCGAAGCACTCGACTGAGACTGCTCCGCATCGGTCGAATCGACGGACTTGGATCGTTCGTCGACTGGTCGATCCGAGGGGTTTGCGGTCGCGGCGTCAGACTCTTCCGCTGAATCTTCGGTGACATAAAGCGTTCGGTCCGGCATCCGGTAGGCCATCGCCACACCGACACTGGTCGTCGGCTGGTCGATCGTCCCCGCCGATCGAGATTGCACCCAGCCAAAAATCGAGCCAATCAAAATCAGGTGAACCAAACAGGAACCAACCAGCGGCCAAGTCGAGACGGTCGGCCGCTGCCACGGTGTCTCGACGGCAGGCAGGTTGCCCGGGACACGACTGCCGCGCGGACGATTGGATCCTGGTCCGTCGGAATCCCCGGCGTTCGTGTTCGGTTCGTGAGGACGTGAGGAAGCCATGGCAGCTCAGGAGCGATTCTTTTCCGTTATTTGTGCCGCTTTGCGCCGTCGTGACCAGACTTTACGCTATGGGGCACGTCGCGGGAGGAAACCAATTTCCAACGGCGATCATTTTCGTCTGTTTTCCCGGAGATCAGTGTAGTGAGTAACGAATCAGGCCGTTTTCTTTTCACCAGTGAATCGGTCAGCATGGGCCACCCCGACAAGCTGGCGGACCGAATTTCCGACAGCATCTTGGATGCACTGTTGGCCCAAGATCCCAACAGCCGTGTCGCTTGCGAAACGCTGGTCACCACCGGGTTGGCCGTCATCGCCGGTGAAATCTCTTCCAAAGCTGACGTCGACTACGAAAAAATTGTTCGCGACACCATCGTCGCCGTTGGCTACGACGATCCCGACATCGGAATCGATGGCAAAACCTGCGAAGTGCAAATCCGCTTGGACGCCCAAAGCCCCGACATCGCGCAAGGCGTGAACTCCGACGAAGCCTCGGGCAAAGACATCGGTGCGGGCGACCAAGGCCTGATGTTCGGCTACGCCTGCAAAGACACGCCTGAATTGATGCCCCTGCCGATCGCGTTGTCGCACCGCATCATCAACCGCATCACCGAAGCTCGCTTCAATAAAGAAGTCGACTGGTTGCGTCCTGACAACAAAAGCCAAGTCACGGTCGAGTACGAAGGCAATCGCCCGGTTCGCATCGAAGCCGTCGTCGTCAGCGCTCAACACGGCCCCGACGTTTCGCACGATGAAATCGAAAAGTTCGTGATCGAAAACGTCGTCAAACCATCCATCCCTGCCGAGCTGGACAAGGGCGACATCAAGTACCACATCAACCCAACCGGCAAATTCATCATCGGTGGACCTCACGGCGACTGCGGTTTGACCGGTCGCAAGATCATCGTCGACACCTACGGCGGCTGGGGCCGTCACGGTGGTGGTGCCTTCAGTGGCAAGGACTCGACCAAGGTCGACCGCAGTGCTGCCTACATGGCTCGCTACGTTGCCAAGAACATTGTCGCCGCAGGCCTTGCTGAACGCTGCGAAGTTCAACTGGCTTACGCGATCGGAGTGACCGAACCTGTCAGCGTTCACGTGGACACCGAAGGCACCGGCACGATCGACGACGCCAAACTTTGCGAACTGATCCGAGAGCACTTCCCGTTGACTCCCGGTGGCATCATCGATCACTTGCAACTGCGTCGTCCCGTGTTCGTTGAAACCACTGCCGGTGGCCACTTCGGTCGCGAAGGCGATGGCTTCACTTGGGAAAAGACTGACAAAGCGGAAGCCTTGGCCGAAGCCGCTGGTGCCACCGCCACCGCCTGAGGTTTCGTCTTTCCCAAGTCGTTGCAACGTCTCCTTGAATCAGCCTCTTCGCCGAATCGCGTGGATCACCGACCCACACTTTGACCATGCCAAACTGGATGTTTGGCAGTCGTGGACTGCAAAGCTGCTGGACCTGGATCCCGACGCGATTCTGATCACGGGCGATTTGTCCGAGGGAGACGATGTTGCCTACCAATTGCGATGCCTGGCCGAAACTCTGAATCGGCCGATTCATTTCGTGCTCGGCAACCATGATTTCTACGGCAAATCGATCGCGTCCACGCGGCGTGATCTGATCGCTCTGTGCCGTGACGTTCCACAGCTGACCTACCTCACCGATCACCCTGCCGTGACGCTCAACGCATCCACGGTTTTGATCGGTGACGATGGCTGGGGCGATGCGACGGAGGGCGATTACGCAGGCTCCATTGTGCGTCTGAACGACTTCCAACTGATCGAAGACTTTCGCACCAGCAACCCGGATAGTTGGCAGTCCTTGCTGAACGCCGAGGGCAGAGCCGCCGCGGACCGGATCGCTGAAAAGCTCCGCAATCTGCCCGATGAGATCACGCAAGTCTTGATCGCCACGCACGTGCCGCCATTCCGCGAAGCGTGTTGGTACGAAGGCCAAACGACCGACGACAACTGGGCCCCCTTCTTCGTCTGCGGGCAACTCGGCCGAGTTCTTCGAACCGCGGCCGAACAAGCCCCCAAGCGCAAGCACGTTGTCCTGTGTGGTCATACGCACCACGACGGAGTGGCCCAGATGACGGACAACCTCGTCGTCCACACCGGTTTTTCACGCTACGGCAGTCTGGAAATCGAGTCGATGCTCTCGATCGAAGAGGATATCATTGAACTCTCACGTCCCACCATTTGCTTCCCATGACAACGGGCACCAGCGTCCTGTTGGTTTCCAAACGATCTTCCAGCCCCGCGGTCAGCAACGTAGACTCAAGCAGCAAATTGTCACCCACTCGCCCTCGTAGCTCAGCTGGATAGAGCAGCGCATTCCTAACGCGCAGGTCACAGGTTCAAATCCTGTCGGGGGTACTGAAAACAGCCTTGTAAGTCTTTGTCGAATCACCATTTACGGTGTTACCGCCTTTTGGCGTGCGACTCATTTCCACCGAGTTTTAGGTAATCCATACCCAAAAACTCTTTTTTGAATGAGGAACGCACCATGGGACGCCCCAAAAAGGCAATGCCGGAATACCGGTTCCACGTTTCCGGTCAGGCCGTCGTCACGCTCAGTGGCAAGACGTTTTACTTGGGTCAGCACAATTCACCGGAGAGCCGCGCGCGTTACCTGTCGCTCTTGCAGACATACAACGAGAACGGACTTCGGATGCCCGATGATGTCCCGACTCAGCAGAAAGAGACCGTTCTGACCGTGGAGTGTGTCACCGCAGAGTTCCGGGAGTACGCCGAGAAGAAGTACACAAACAACAAGTCGCACCTGAACCGGATGCTGAACCTCTGCAACCTGCTCGATGATGAGTACGGAAACACGCCTGCGGCAGAGTTCGGACCACGGAAGCTCTCTGCGATACGTGACCTCTTCGTCGCCTCTGGCAACAGTCGCAGCTACTCCAACTGCCAGACCCGCAACATTGCCTACATCTTCAAGCATGCCGTCAGTCGCGAACTGGTGCCCGCAACGGTCGGCGAATGCTGATCCGGTCAACCACCAAAAGCTACAACAAACTGATCGCCGAACTAATCCGCGAGCTCGGATCATCGGACCGTGAGAAGATCGGTGATGCGATCGAGCAGTTCTTGCTTTCGCAGAAAAGTAACAGTCGATATTGGCCTGACGACGGAGAGGTTTTGGAGCAGCTGAAAGTGCTACCGGGCTATCGACGACTCGGTCGCGGTCGTTTGCGGATGGTGCTGGAAGCTGTCGAAGATCATCTTCGCGGCTGGACCAATGGCAAATCCGGATTAGGCGGCGAAAGAGTTGCCCGTAGCAAGCTCGCCATTGAACACGTCATGCCGCAAAAGTGGGCCACTCATTGGCCACTTCCAGCGGGACCGCGTGCAGAAGGCGAGAGAGAAGCGTTGATCCACACGCTTGGCAATTTGACACTACTGACTTCGCGATTGAACTCGAAGGTTTCCAACGGTCCGTGGACTAGCGATGGTGGCAAGCGCCAAGGTTTGGAAATGCACGACGTATTGGTAATGAACCGGGAATTGCGGAAGGGTTCAGAAACCGAATGGACCGAGTCAACGATTCGTGCTCGGTCGGAGGAACTTGCCAATCGAATCATCGAAGCCTGGCCAACGCCGGAGGGATACAAGTCAGGCTTTGCCGCCGAAACAGTCCGCCCACGTCACCGTGTCGAATTGAGCGACTTGGTGAGTGCTGAGTTTCTCAAGCCCGGTGCCAAGTTGGTCCCCCGATCGAAGAAATTTCGCGATCAGGTCGCCGTGGTTCTCTCCGACGGGCGCATCGAATGGAATAACCAGTTCTTCTCGAGTCCATCACTTGCTGGCAAGGCGATCACCGGCCGTGTGGCTGTCAATGGTTGGTACTTTTTCCTGGTCGAAGGCGAGAAAGAGCGCTCGCTGAAAGATTTGCGAATCCGCTATCTCGAAGCCATCTCAGCCGATCCAGAAGACGATGAATAGAGAGCGGTCTCGGAGTCTCTCTCTGCATCGCCGGTTTGCGTTAAAGAGACCTGACAGGGTAGGCCAGCAGTTGCATTGGCCTTTGGCGTTAAATCACGGGCACTCGCTGTTCGCGGATACCCGAAAAGGCTCCTCGAACCCAACGCTCTCCGGAAAGAGCTTCGGTTTGGTGAACGCTCTAACGCATTGTGTTCAAAGGGGCTACAGTCCGTTGGGTTCGGCCAAAGGGTTTTGCGGTCGTGACACTCGTGAAATTTGGAACCGTTGGCTAATGGTGGAGTGTTAACCGGAGAACGTTTTGTCTTTTTGTGGGGCTCGGCGCGTCACTGGTTAGCAGCGGCAAAATGAGCCTCTTGGTTTCTGACCTGACAAACCGGTCCTGAGATTTGGCCTAATTGATGTCCGCTTCCAACCCAGAATCTTCGTCCAGCAGGTTTAGTTCGGAAAAATCGCTTGAGTAGTCTTCCGACATCACTGTGTCGATACTTGCGGCACTCGCCGTTGCGTCGTACGGATCAGATTCGAAATGCGTGGTTGGTACGGGGGAAATTTGGGGAGTAAAGATACTGGAATCGCTCCCGCCGAACAGTTCTTCGTCTCGAATCTCGATTGAAGTCTTAGCCGCTCTGCTGAGGTCGATGTCAAGCGTGACCTCAACGCCAGAGATTGATTCAGGAGAGGCGGAAGGGACTGTGCTTTCACCTTCGGCGAATCGACGTGCTGACTGACGATTCAACTCATTGATGATCAAGAGCGCATCCAACGCGCTGACTCGGTCGTCGCCGTTCACATCTGCGTAGACCTGATTCGTCCCCCGCAATGGCTGCTCGCCGCTTGCGGTAGACGCGTCCATGATATTCAAGCGGTTGATGACACGCAGTGCATCAAGTGCGGAGACACGACCGTCGTAGGTGACGTCGTATGGCGAATGCGGGTTATGCATTCGCAAGTCCTCGGAGCTGCCGGCGAAGACCGCTGCCGAAGTGAGGCCGCCCATTAGTCGCTGGATCGTTGCTTCGGGTGACGGGGTTGATGCGAGGAAGTCCCGCTTGGTTGGATTGAGTAAACCACGCTCGCCGAAGTTGTAGTTCAGCGCGACCGCATTGTCCTCCAGAAGGATGTTGGAAATCGAATCGTTGGCCAGGGTTCCGTTGCCGGGGATTCCGATTGCGTCAATACCGTCGAGAAAGTCTGAAGGGTGTGTTTGGGTGACGGTGTAGACGCCGTCCGGTAGTCCGATGAACGAATAGGTCCCATCGGGTGTTGTGACGGTGGTGCTTGTGACTGGGCCGGTCAGAGTGATCTGAACATTCGGTAAGACGAGTTCGGGTGCGTCTCGCTGGCCATTGTTATTGATGTCCAGGTAGACGATCCCGCCGATCGAATTTCGTGATGGCTGAGGACGCAGGAACTCACCGAAGTTGTATTCCACCGCGCTGTTACGACCATCGACAACGATCGATCGAAAGCCGTCGGGCAGGACTTCGCCACCCTGGCTGCCGAGAGATTCCATGCCATCGTCGTAGGTTACCGGTTGGACCTGGAACAGGCTGTAGGTTCCTTCGGGAAGATCGCCGAACGAATAGCTACCGAACTGATCCGTCAAAACGGTTCGCGAAACCGGTCCCGTCAGTTGGATCTCAACGGCTCGCAAGCCTGGCTCGCTATCGAACTGACCGTTTCGATTGAGATCAATGTAGACACGGCCAGAAATGATGCTCTGCGAGTTGTTGAGCGGCACCTCCCCGAAGTTGTAGCCAATCGCGACCGTGTTGCCGCCCGAGAGAACCAGTCCAGCGAACTCATCGTTGGCAACGGTTCCGAGGGCCGGCGTCCCTTGCGATTCGCGTCCATCGTCAAAGCTGCTTGGTTGCGTTTCGCGGACGGTATAGGTGCCATCGGGAAGGCTCGCGAAGCGGTACGCCCCCGTGCTATCAGTTACCATCGTTCGGTTTTCCGGGCCAAGCAAATCGATCACGACTCCGCTAATGCCCGACTCTTCACTGTCAAAACTCCCGTTGTTGTTGGCGTCGAGATACACGAAGCCAGCGATTGAGCTGTTCTGTGCGATCACAGTCTCGCGCTCGCCAAAGTTAAAGTTCCGCGCGTCGATGCCGCCGGACAAACCCAAGCCAACGAATCGGTCATTCTCGACGGTCCCCAGCAAAGGCTGGCCCTGGGTGTCTTTCCCGTCATCGAAACCAGCGACTTGCGTTTGGATGACCGAATACGTTCCGTCGGGAAGCGATTCAAACAGATAGCTTCCGTCGGTGCTAGTCGTGAAGCTGCGATTAACCGGGCCAGTCAGCGAGATGGTAGCTCCACTGATCGGTACTTCGTCGGGGTCGAATACTCCGTCGTCGTCTTCATCGATATACACGAATCCAGCGATCGAGTTATTCGGTGGCACAACAATCTGGAACTGGCCGAAGTTGTAGCCGGTCGCTTGGACGTTGTTCCCGGACAGGACAAGGGCTTGGAAACTATCCGGACCGATGGTTCCGAGAACCGGTGTCCCTGGAGTTTCGATGCCATCGTCAAATCCGGCGGGCTGCGTCTGGGTCACCGTGTAGGTGCCATCCGCCAGCGACGTAAATGCGTAGGAGCCATCGTTGGCGGTGGTGACCGTTCGATCTGCCGAGCCGGTGAGACGGATGGTGACGCCGCTGATGGGTACTTCGCCGCCATCAAACAAGCCATTCTCATTCGCGTCGACGTAGACGAACCCGCTGATCGAATTATTGGGCGCGATCACGATGGGGCGTTCGCCGAAGTTGTACCCGACCGCTTGAACGTCGTTGCCACTCAAAACCAAATCGGCAAACGTTCCATTTGCGAGCGAACCAAGAAGTGGTGTTCCTTGTGTTTCCTTGCCGTCCTCAAACCCTGGTGGCTGAACATGCTGGATGCGGTAAGTGCCATCAGGTAGCGATGTGAACGAGTAGGCACCGTTGGCGTTGGTCGTGACGGTTCTTGATTTTTCACCAGACAGGATGATCGTCACGCCGCTGATGGGCTGTTCATTGGTGTCAAAGACGCCATCGTCATCGGCATCGACGTAAACGAATCCCGAGATCGAATTGTTGGGCAAGGGGGCGATGGCGAGTTCGCCGAAGTTGTAGCCGATGGCCTGAACATCATTGCCCGTCAGGACAAGATCGATGAATCGGTCGTTTTCCACGGTTCCGAGCGTCGGCGTGCCCTGCGTGTCCGCCCCGTCGTTGAATTCGGTTGGCTGGGTCTGTGCCACCGTGTAGGTACCGTCGGGTAGATCCGAGAATCGATACGCCCCGGTGGAGTCGGTTGTCATGGTCCTGGATTCGGTGCCGCTCAATGAAACCAACACGCCTTCGATTGGTAGGTCACCGGAATCAAAGACTCCGTTTTCGTTTGCGTCGACGTAAGCGGTCCCGGCGATCGAGTTACCAGGGATAAACAGCTCGCCGAAGTTGTAGCCCGTCGCTTGGACGTCATTCCCACTAAGAGTCATGTCGACGAATCGGTCGTTCTCAACGGTTCCGAGGATCGGTGTTCCCGCTGATTCTTGCCCGTCGTTGAATCCGGCCGGTTGCGTTTGCGTGACGGTGTAGGTTCCGTCGGCCAGAGCGGTGAATTGATAGACACCGTTGGATTCCGTCGTGAACGTGCGAGTCGCGTCGCCGGACAGATTGATCTCGACGCCACCGATGGTGGGTTCGCCATTGTCAAAGACGCCGTTGCTGTTGGCATCGACGTAGACGACTCCACTGATCGAGTTGTTGGGAGCAACCACGATCGGCAATTCGCCGAAGTTATAGCCAGACGCTTCGACGTTATTTCCGGCCAGAACCAAACTGACGAACTGATCATTCTGGACCGTGCCAAGCACCGGCGTGCCCTGCGTATCCTTGCCGTCGTCGAAACCAGCGGGCTGGGTTTGGGTGACCGTGTAGGTGCCGTCACTGAGTCCCAGGAACGAATACGAACCGTCCGCGAGCGTGGTCATCGTGCGAGACTCCGACCCAGACAGCTCGACCGTCACACCGCTGATCGGCTGTTCGCCGGTATCGAAGAGCCCGTTGTCGTTGGCGTCCAGGTAAACGAACCCGCCGATCGAATTGCCTGGGATTGAATTGGCATCGAGCACATCGATTTGGACGGTACTTCGGGCGACGCCAAATCCGAGCAAGTCGAACGAGAGCGTAGCGATTGCATCAGTAGGCAAGCCACTCACGTCGACCGAAACCTCAATCGGCTGAGTCAGATCCAAAACGCCCGGCGATAGAACGTCGCCACTCACCGTGACGCCAGCCCCAGCGAAGAAGCTGCCGTCGGCTTGGATATTGAACAGAGCATCCGTGTTGGCAAGATCGGTGATCGGACTGACAAACGCACCCGAATCAAGATGCAAAGCCGCCTCGAAAGCATCGGGAGCCTGATCGACGCCGTTGTCCTCCAGAAACAGATCATGGACCCGAAACGTGAACGTGCCTCGGTCCGGATCAATCGCGTAATCGCGACTCGCACCTGAGATCAACTGCGGATGCTCATCCAGCCGAACGGTAGTATCAACAACACTCGCATTGCCCCTGAATTGCCATGTTGTATTTGAGTTCAGAGCCCGAGTATCAGAGGAAAAAAAGCTCGAGCTAACCGATGGCAGCGCGCTGCTGCTATCATTACCTAGCCAAAGTGAAGAAGCAGTTTCCAACGAAATCACTCTTTCTGAATTGATCAAAGACACCCTCAATGCTGGTTGCCGACCCTGAAAAAGCTCAACCGGGAAACTGTGTTCACGAGCATCCGACACCTGCTTGGGCGTAAGCCGACGCGCATTCTCAACGCCAGCCACGGTATTTACAAAGCCTATCTCCTCTAGCATCAAGTTGTTATTCGGTAAACCAATGGGGTCAATTTCAGAATCGAAATGCGGGAGACTCAATGAATGGCCGAGCTCGTGCGCTAAAGCGAAAAAAAGATCCGGCTCTCGCTGGTTCAAAATCGTGCTCTTTGCTGCTTTTCCAACAATGACATACGGGTCACCCGGCGTGGTAAATGCGGGAGTCGTGTTGACGCTATTGATGCTCAAAATGTCACCCACAAAAAAGACATCAACAGTATCACTGTCAGCGTCCACCAACTCTCTCACGAATGACTGATACGATTCGCCGAAATCAGGGATCCCAAATTCAAGCATCTCGGAAATCGAATCAGACGCCGTCGCCAATTCAATATTGTCGTTCGTGAAGACTCCACCTTCAACGTTAACGAAGCGTATGTTTGCTTGCGCCCAGGCAATATTTGCCATCTGCAACTCTTCTAGTATTCTTGCATTGTCGTAGAACCTACTTGATGGATCTGCGGCACAAGTCTCCGGTGGCACGCTTTCCGAGCAAAATGTAACAGGGCGCACACGAACCTCACGAATCGCCTTTCGATGATCTTCTCCAGCCGGCCTACCAACCTCAATCGAGGTCGCAACTTCCTTCCCTAGAGCACTATGGTACATCAGCTGAATTGTGTCACCGAGCTCCACCAAAATTGTTTGATCGCCACTCGCCTCGTCGTCCACCCCATTACTTACGAGCCTGAGAACATCACCTCTGTAACGGTTTTCGGAAGTGTACCTCAATGTATAAGAAGCACTGCTTTTTACTGAGCCATCAGAAACTACCTGCAATAGCACATCAATGGACTCCGAAAAATTGGTTGGATCGAAAACCTCAAGTCGAAAGTTGTCTGGGTCTGTGGTTAGGGTCTCAAATGCAGTGATGGAGGGTTCTGGCAGATCTGTTGTTGTTACATACTGGCTGACCTTCAGTGCGTCGGCTGCAGTGTTTATCAAGTCGTTAGTGCTTGCATTGAGAAAACCTATTGAAATACCGTTTGCGATAACTAGGCCCTCGCCGAGACTACCTTTTGCCCAGAAAGCTAGCTGACCGCTATCGTTTAGTGAATCGTGGAGAGCGAGTTTGGACACGGCTCCGACACCGTCCAAGGTTTGCCCCACGCTTACTACTCGCTCAACGGCTCGGATATTCGCGGATGCCAAGTCTGACGTCTGTGCCAATACGTATTCAGCAAGGATCAGGCTTGAGGCGAAGCTTGTTGAGTCGCACGCCAACATGTGACCGGAGAAGCCGATGAAACCTTCTGCCTGCGCAAAGTTTCGCGGAGAAATGTTCACCTGAGAGTCAATGTCTATCCCAAAGACACTGCCGATGTCTTCAGTCCCATCATTATCAAATACACCATTGTCGTTTTTGTCATCCCATGTTTCATTGATGTCAAGGTGACCATCGTTGCTGATTCCAATTACTTTTTTCCATGTCGAGGGACTGCCATCAGGTGCAATTATCGTATCG
Source organism: Rhodopirellula islandica (assembly GCF_001027925.1). Lineage (NCBI taxonomy): Bacteria > Pseudomonadati > Planctomycetota > Planctomycetia > Pirellulales > Pirellulaceae > Rhodopirellula > Rhodopirellula islandica. The sequence continues at coordinate 58,025 of NZ_LECT01000019.1, forward strand.
GCCAGATAGATCCCGATTCCTTGTTCTGAGTGTTCGGCAGCGAAGGCAACTAGCGAACCGTCATCTGAAATTGTCGGACGATCACCCATCTCCAGGAAACCGGACTGCCGACCCGCGATGGTGTGGACGTTTGTCCAAACATGATTTCCAAGATAGAGTTCGTCATCGACTGTGCTTGTAACGAAAAGTCCATTGTCCGCAAGCTTTGCTGCAAGCGGAGCAATGGATTCGCTACCGATGTTCCGTATATTCGCGTGTGGCGATGTCACCAAATTCTCTTTTCGGCCCAATACTGCATCATCCTGATTCGGTGCAGTCAATGCGCTGAACACGTACTGCGGTGTGTCACTATTGTTGAGTGAGGCTGGCACACTACTGTGAACAAGGGTGAAAGGGGATTGACGATCTAGGGACGTTGGGTACAGATCTACCCATATCGGGTTCGTGATCGTAACAGGAGGTCTTGCCAGTGTTGTCAGTGCTGCGGCTGCGGCTGCGAACCCGAACGGCCCTGGCAGAAATGCTCCGATCAAGAAAGAACTGCTAAATGATGGCGAGGTTCTGAGCAATCCTGTGAGTGGATCTTCAATTACTCCTCCCAGCGTTTCAAGACGTAATCCCGCACCATACAGCCCGCCGTCTCCCATCGCGACTCTGTCAATGGTGTTCCCAGCACCTGAGGTCTCGGCATCCCAAGTCTCGAGGAACGTGAGAAGGGCGACACTGTCAGGGCCTATCAAGAGGTCACCTAACCGAGTTCTTGCTGTCAATGTTCTGTGTGCCAAGACATTGAGCTGATCGTTAATCTGAACGTATTCGCCAAAACTCGTGTGCGGTGCGGACGTCTCATCGCCGAAGCCATCTTCCGCGATGGGGTGATTGATGAAGTCATTCATCAATCGGTTGATCGATGTTCCTGCGTCGGTCGAGTCAACGGCATAGACATTTCCATAGTGCGAAGCGCCAGTACTTGTCGTCGCACTGAATGCTACCCACCCATCGTTGTTAATCGACACTCCTTTTCCGATGGAGCTGAAAGTAGTGTCATTGGTGTACACGCTCGAGCCGCTCCGCCCCGACACAGCGGTTGTGGTATTCGTCGACGCAATCAGCTGGTAATCGAAATTGACTTTTGGATCTTCAATCACCGTGATACGAACAGTGGCCGTCTCCACTACACCGCTTTCGTCGACAATTTGATATGTGAAGGAATCAAGCATCACATCATTGCAGGTGACGCTGTTTCGGAGTTCGGCGGAGGTAGTTGGGTCGTACCGATAGCTACCATCGGCTTGAATGGAGAATAAAGCTCCCCGTTCTGTGGTACCTGACGCGGGTATGACTGTTACGGCCTCGCCGTCCGGATCTGAGTCGTTCTTCAGCACTCCATTTGCTGCAATGACCAGCGTTCGATCGACCTTTGCGACGGCTGCGTCGTCTACGGCAATTGGAGCATCGTTGACACCGGTAACTGTGATAGTGACGGTAGCAATGTCAAAATCAAATCCATCCGAGGCTGCATAGTAAAAAGTATCGGTTTCCGTTTCACCTGCTTTAAGATGATCGAACCGCCCGGCGGGGTTGTAAAAGAACTTTCCGGAGTCCTTGTTGATATCTATCCGTGCTTGTTTTTCGCTTCTTGCAGAAGTCAACACGGCAATCATCTGATCGCCATCGGGATCGAAGTCGTTTGCAAGCACTCCGACATCAACAAATAACACAAAGTCCTCTTCCGCCTCGTAATTGTCATCGTTGGCAACAGGTGGCTGGTTCACCGGGTTCGGTTCAATTGGGACGGTCGTTCCCGACTGTATGTAACCAGCGTCTACCGAGCGGTCCCTTTCATTGCTTTCACCAATCAAGATAGTTTGGGATTGTCCAGTATTGATGTCAGCGTCGCTGTCTTGCGAAGGATTCCCACCAACTTTGGCTTCTGTGAGCAGGTAACCAACAGGAATCTCGAACTCAACGACATAGTCACCGAACGCGATTTGACTGAAACCGTATCCACCATCAGGACCTGATACCGCCGTTTGAATGACTCCACCGTCGACGTCGAGAAGTCGCACGGACACGCCACCGATTCCGATTTCACCATTGTCTTGTAATCCATTGGCATTGCTGTCGAGCCAGACGCGGTCACCGATTGATCCTAAAGACGTTCCTGGGTCTTCGCTGAGCACGTCTAGAAGCACGATTCCGGCTGTGTTGCCCCCCTGGCTATCTTTTACTTGATAGGTGAACCTGTCTTTAAATGAAGAACCGGGAGCCAATCGCCCTGCCAGTTCGGTGGCGTCGTAGGTAAATGTTCCGTTCGACTTGAGCGATATTCGCGCACCAGCTTCAGTGAACCCGGAATACGCTTCTACCGTCAACGAGTTGCCATCTGCATCGGAGTCATTTCGCAACAGGCCGTCCGCAAATGACATAACCTCGAAGACCTGTCCCGTGGTTACCGGTTGGCTCATTGCGAGCGGATAGTTGTCATTTTGGGCGATTGGAGAACGATTGTTTTGGCTCGGCACTCCGTTCACCGCGGCTGTGTTCGTTTCTCCGCGATACAAACGAATCTGACTCAAGAATCGGTTGCCAGCTTGGTCAACCACTTCATACGGAAAGAGATTCTCCCCGAACTCAAGTTCAACATCAGGGACTTCAAAGCGGCCCTGTTCATCCGAGACAATGGTTTGGCTAGTCGTTCCGAAACGAACAATGGATTTGGGTTCCGTCAGACCACTGACGATGACGCTGGCAAGATCCGTCCTGCGGTCACCTCGTGTCCCTGTGTCGGAATCGTTGTGTAGACCGAGCAGGACCGTTGGAATGGCGGTGTCGACTGTGATCTTCAATGGCAGCGACTCAGGACTTTCATTTCCGGCCAAGTCCCGTACCTTGACGGTAATGCTATTGACGCCATCAGGAAGACCGGGAAGCGTGAATGTTCCGTCTGAAGTTGAGATCGTTTCGTACAGTTCTCTACCGTTTTGATAGAAAATGACGGTACTGCCGACGGAAGTGAGAAGTTGAACAGTGGGTGTCAAATCCGCCGTAAGTTGATCGCGTGACTCGGCACCCGTGTCGCTCGATGGATCTAGCTTTAGCGGAAGGACGCCGGGGGACCATGTGTCGAGAACAAAGTTGGTCTGAAGGATGTCCGACGAATTTCCTTCGCCATCGTTTGCTCGCAATCGCAACGTGTGAAACCCATTACGGATCTCGGATCCCGCAAAAGTCTCAAGAGTCGCAAGATCAAAATTGAAGAAGCCGTTGTCGAGAAAACTGGTTGCCTCGATGAAGGGGTTGTTGTCAACGCTAACATCAAAGCGAACGACACCACTGGAATCAAAAACTCGCCCAGTCATTGCAAGTGAATTTGTAATTCGATCAGTATTGGAGGTCCCCGTGTCGTCAATTAACTGAACCTCGATCGTTGGCCCCGATAGATCCTCGAAAGTAACAATCGTTGACGACGAGCTCGTGTTGCCAGCTTGATCAGACGCCGTGACGAAAATCTCGTTTGACCCTGGGGCCAATGAGATCGAATCGAAACGATAAGTTCCATCTTCTCCAACCGTGGTGGATCTGCCGAACGGTTGGATACTAATGAGCGACGTCGGCTCACCAATACCGACCAGGCTTACGTTTTCTTGCGAAGCGGCGGTAACGATCCCACTCTGGAAACGGTCATCTAGCTGGACCGTTGGCACGATCGGCGGTGTTTGATCCACTTCAACGATGCTTGAGATAGCGAAACTGGAAACGTTGCCGGCGATGTCTTCGCTGGTGGCGGTGAAGACGTGTAGGCCATCGGGTAGATCTGCGAGAGAGAATTCGACGCTAACTCCGCCGATGGTCTGAGCGACTTGCTGGCCCGCTTGGTAGAGACGGACGATAGAGCCTGATTCGGCTGAGGTCGTTAGCACGAAATTGGATCGCGCCGTGATGTTGTCGGTATTGCTGACGCCGGTGTCGTCTGCGGCGGCTAGATCGAGCGTTGGAAGCGGTGTCGGTCGCGTTTTGTCGAGTGTGTAGGTGAAGGACTCGGTTGCGGACGTGTTTCCAAGTGAGTCGGTGGCCGTCAGCTCGAGTGTGTACTGTCCGTCTGCTAGCGCGGCAGCGTTCAAACCGCGTAGTCGCGACATTGAGAAGTCGATGGCGACACCCTGTAACCAGGCCGTCACGTCTTGGGCGGTGCCTTCATTGAGGGACGCGAATACTTGCGAAACCCCACTCGGATCGTCGATCGTTGCCAAGACCTCAATTTGGCTGGTGATTTGGTCGGCGGCGTCTCGGCCGGTGTCACGTACCAGTTTCATCGATACGTTGGGTGCCGAAGTGTCGCTGGCGCTGGTCTGAACGCTTAGTTGCCGCGAGACTTTGTTCCCGGCTACATCGAATGCTGAGACGGTGAAGTCGTTCGTGCCTTGTTTGAGATCAACTCCATCGATTCGGTAGTTGCCATCACCGTCCGTGATCGATTCCAGAATACCGTGCAGTGTGTCTGAGGAGCGGAACACGACGACTCGTGTGTTGGGATCTGACTGGCCTACGATCGAGATGGTTTCGACGTCGGTTTGAACATCGCCCAGGGGTGCCGCATCGGTGTCTTGTGACAAGTCGGCGGTGATGGAGGTTGGGCTGGTTCGATCAACCGTGATCGTCAGCGGGAGTGACGCGGCACTGGCGTTGCCAGCGTCGTCGCGCGCCACCAAGGTTAAGTCGTGCGAGCCAGAACCGGGGAGTGTGATCGGGATCGTGACCACACCGGTCGCTGTTTGTGTCGCGATGATCTGCCCGCCAAGCAAGACTTCGACACGGGAGCCGGCAACCGATTCAGCGGTCAGAATCACATCGACTCGATTCGTGATCCCATCGGAATCGCTTATGCCGGTGTCACTGTTGGCGGTAAGCCTGAATTGTTCCGGCACCGGTGGTGCAACGGTGTCGATGGTGAAGCTGAGCGAACGTGTTTCGGACACGTTTTGAAGTGCGTCGAAGGCTCGGACTCTTGCCAAGTACCTGCCATCGGTGATCTCGCGGTTGGCAAGTTGCTGTAAGTCGTCTCGTGAAATTTCAAACGTTCCATCGGCTGCGTCAAACTCGATGGATCGCCAAACGCCGTTATCCATCGAAACTTCGATTCGACTAATGCCGCTTGGATCATTGGCAACACCGACAATGGTCGGATCGGAAGTGATTCGGTCGCGGTCGTTCCAGCCGGTGTCGTCGGCAAGGTTCACGGTTAGTTCGGGCGGAGTGGTTTCATTGCCGATCCGCGTCACCGTGACAGGAACGCTTGGTCCCGCCGTGAACCCGAGGCCCGCAGCGATTCCGGTTCCAGTGGAAACCGTGAAGTCGTTTGGCCCGACATTGAGCGGGACGTCCGAGAATGCGAACATGCCGTTGATGAGCGACGTCGTCGTGGCCTGGGTTTCGTTGAGACGCAATGTCGTGAATGGACTGGCGGTTCCGGCCAAAGTGACTCGTGCAAGGCTGGTGATGTTGTCGTCGAGAGGAATGGAATCGTCGCTCCCCGTTTCCAAGCCAATGGCATTGATGCTGGCTGGCAGTGCGAAGCTGGTTGCGGACGAAGCAAACCCGTAGGAGTAGAGCAGCGTCATTCGGTCGGCGTAGTCAAGAACACTGTCACCGTTGATGTCGGCGGCCGCGTCGAAGCCCAATCCATCGGCGTCGGAGGTCATTGCGTCTTGAAAGATCGCCGCGTCGTTGGCGTCGACGAGTGCATCTGAGTTCAAGTCTCCCGCAACACTTACATCGAGCGTGTAGTTGCCCGCAGGACCGGAAATCTGCAACAAGCTTATGCCGGCTCGATCGACCACGAACAGCGATGTGGCTCGAACCCCGTCGACGACTCTTGATACCTGGAGTGCGTGATCGAGCGTGATGGTCGGGGGAGCGATGTCTTGTCCTTCGACGACGACTCGTAACAGTAAATTGCCCTGTGGTGACGATGCCAGTTGTTGCTCGGAAATGGACAGCGTCAGGAACTGCGTTTGATCTTCGCTTCGTTGGAAGTTGTAAGTTTCCCCCGTGAAATCCTGGATTGGGCCAAGGCTTTGAGTGACGGGGCTGGTGACGACGGTGTCCGCGTACGAAACGGTAACATTGTTCGCCGATGTTTCAGTCACCTGAAGACGTCGTGAAGAATCGTACAAGTACGCACTGAAAATCTCGCTTGCCTGATCGGTGATGGTTGAGAGCAACCCGTCATCATCGTATGCGTATTGTCGGAAACCACCGCTTGTCGTTGAAACCCGATCGATTCGACCGTTTCGGTCGCGGGTCATGGTGACGTTGGACAATCCCTTGGTATCGATTTGGCTATCGGTGACGTGAACCACGCAGCCTTCGCCGTACGAAATGGCGGAGGTTCGTCCCTGAGCATCGAGCTGATACGACGGACCGCCGCCGGCCTGAATCGTGAAGTTGGGGCCGTCGATCAGTCCGTTGGACGGATGATAGGCGAGCCCTGTGTTGAGGTCGTAGTATTTTCCGTCTACCCGGCGGAGCATCGCGTCGACTGATTGCAGGGTTACATTTGCACCTGCATCCGCTTGCCATCGCGGGCGATAGTACGTTAGCGAACCAACAGACACGGATTCAGGAACGAATGTAAATCCGACTCGTTGGCCATTGGTGAGGGACGCATAGAGCCGTGAACCATCTTCCAGCGGTGCATAGTCGCGGAACTGTTCGCGGCCGGTAATGGGCACGTTGGTTTGTAGGACGAAATCGAGTTCCGCCCATCGCCAACCCGCACCAAAGGTAAGATCGAAGTCGGTGAGTGAGGAGTCGTAGACGCGATTGAGTGACAATGCGACGCCCGCTTCTTCGAACAGGTCGTCTCGCTCGGTCCTTCGATAGATTCCGGTTTTGTCGGCGGAGTTAATTTCGATCAACGACTGAGTGGTTGCGGGGCGACCACCGATGTCGATCGCTGTAAGACGAATGGCATAGAAGCCATTGGCAAGGCTTGCTGGATCCAGCGTGGCGAGTTCTCCGTCGATCGGCTGGGTGCCGGTTCCGATTTCGGTAAAGCGATCGGTTCCCCAGGGTGCGATCGAAAGCGTCCAGGTGTCGAGATTCGCGTCAGAAACGGTTCCTATGATCGCAGTTGGGCTGCCAATGGCAATTTGGGAGATAGGTTGTGATAGCACCACACTTGGATTGCTGGTGTCGGCCGGATCTGAGATTTTGAGCGTGCGGAGACTGCGACCAACTATGCCCTGGTTGTCTTCAACGAGAGCTTCCAACTGGATCTTGCCAGGGGCGGTTGGACGGATGTCAACGCGGCCGAGTGCATCGAGTTGCAATTCTTGGCCGTCGGCGAACAACCGAACCGAGCGAACGCCGGATAGGCTGCTGCCTGTGACGCGAATGTTAACGTCGCTATTGGGAACGACCGTGACGGACGAAGGGAAGTCGATGATGGCGATTGGCTCGACAACTTCGTTCGTGATACGAATCAGCGCATTCTGCCGAACGGATTTGACGCCGTCATCGATGGTGAAGGTGACGAGGTAGTCACTGGCTTGGCCCACGACCGGGGTCCAGACAAATTCGCCAGTCACCGGGTCGACGGTTGCTCCTTCGGGAAGCCGCGTGGCACCGAAGCGGATCGGATCACTGGCGTCAGGGTCGGTGCCCACCAATTGGAAACGCATCTCACGACCGATGACACCGGCTTGATCGATGGGCTCGAGAACGGGGCTGCGGTTGATGTCATCGACTCGCAGCCGAATCGGCATGGAATCCGTGCCGCCGCGTCCGTCATCGGCAATGACGGTCAGTTCATGAATTCCAGCTTGATCAAAACCCGGCGTCCAACGGAGCACTTGGCTGGTCGTATCAAAGACGGCACCGGCGGGTAGATTCTCAATCGAAACCGTTAGCGGATCCAGATCAGGATCGGTCGCCGAAAGCAGTAGACGATAGGCCGCTCCTTCGCGGGCGAACTGCGGAGCAACACCGACGATGACGGGTGGTTGATTGACGTCGGTGACGTTGATGTTGAACGAGACGTCCGTCGACTGGTCGCCGTCCGAAACAGTGACGGTGACGGGATACTCACCGGCGTCGGTGAACGTTGGAGTCAGTGTGAGAAGGCCCGTTCGCGGATCAAGACTGGCACCCAGTGGAAGTTCGCCGACAGGATCAAACCGCACCGCATCGCCATCCGGGTCGCTGGCGGGAATCGTGAAGCGGAGCGTCTGTCCTTCGGCAGCGGAAACGACGGGAGCAGTGGACGAAGTTGGGGCTGCATTGGAGTTTCGCACGGAGACGTTGAACGTCTCGGTTGCCTCGATGCGTTCAGCGGGGTTCCCATTCCCATTGTCGGCGACGGTAACGGTGGCGGTACGTGTTCCCGGAGTTGCCGGAGTCCAACGCAGTACCGCTTGTCCATAAATGGGGCTATCAATGATCTCGGCACCGGGAAGGCCCGAAATCGCGTACGTCAGCGTTTCTTCATCGAGGTCATATGAGCTGAGCGGAATCTCGATCTGCTGCCCGACTCTGGCAACATGATTGCCGACATACGAAAGCACCGGCGGATCGTTTTCGGAAGTGACCTCAATCAGGAAGTCGTAGGATTCAGAGAGTCGTCCGAAACGCTGGCCGCCTGGACCGTAATCGACCGCCGTCAGTGTGATGGGATGTTGCCGCCGATCACCGGGGCCGGGAGCAATGGTGAATTCTCCACGTCCCCCGCCCAGATCAGTGAACTGCACAAAATCGGGTAAGGCTCGCCCGCTTAGCGAACTGACGGCCGTCAGTGTGATCGGGTCGCCATCCGCGTCGGTCACGGTGACAACAAATGTTTGCGATTCGCCTCGCGCTACGGTCACCGTTTCGATTTCGGGAATGACCGGTTTCAGGTTTTGATTCAGGACTTCGATGGGAATCGTGATGGTCGACGTTGCACCCGGACCAACACCGTCGCCATCATCTGTCGCGGTGAAGGAAACTTCATACACGCCCGCTTGGTTGAACTCTGGCTGCCACCGAAACAGCCCCGTCTCTTCGTCGAACTGGGCACCGTCGGGTAACAAACGCGTTGGTCGGTAGGAGACCGTTGGCACAGAGTCGCTTTCATAGAACAGCGTGCCATCGTCGAGGCGAGTCGGTGGTTTGAAGCCAGGGTGATCGGGATCGCGGGCGATCACTCGGAACTCAATCGCCTGTCCCTCATAGACTCGCCATGTGCTGATCGCATCGAACTCGGGAGCCGCGTTTGCGTTAAGTACCACGAGTGTCGTGACGGTTGATGTTTCGTGCTCACCGGCGACCGCATTGATGACGATTTCGTAGATGCCTTCCTGGTTGTAACCAGGGTTCCACGCTAGTTCGCCAGTGACGGGGTGGAGTGTTGCGCCGATGGGCAGGTCCATCGCAACGTAGGTGATCGCGTCGCCGTCGGGATCGGACGCAGAAACGTTCAGTCGCAGGGTGTCACCTTCGCGAAGAATCCGGCCGCCAGGGTTTTCAAAAACAGGTGGTAAATTGCGAGGCAGAATCGTCAGGTCGATGTCCGTTGAGGTTTCCGTCTTGCCATCGGAGACAACGATCGTCGAGAAGTATTGACCAACATCCTCGGTGGTCGGCGACCAGTAAATCGCCATCGACTTCGGATCGAACACCGCACCGGGCGGCAAGCCAACCGTCCAGAATTTAAGAAGATCCGAATCTGCGTCCGTTGCTGCCACTGGAATCACAATCGGACGGCCAACGAATCGCTCGTGAGACCGTTCGAAGTCGGAGAAGACAGGAGGATGATTACCGCCTTCGACCGCGATCTGGAACGGTTGTTCGGACCAACCGCCTTGCGGATCGTAGACCCGCAAGACGACATTCGTGTTGATGGAGTCCGAACTGGTTGGCTGCCACTGAATGAGTCCCGAGTTCGCGTCGACGGTCATCCCACGAGGTGACTCGGTGAGCACAAACGTCGGCTGACTGCCGTCGGGGTCAGTCGCGGTGGCTTGATAGGTGTAAGGCGATCCAACCACAGCGTTCAAAATCGCGGAGCTGGTGATGACCGGTGCCGCATTGGCACCGACTTGCGCCGAGACAGTGTTCGAGAAATTGACTCGTAGGTCATTCGGTGAATTGATCGCGACGGTTCGCCCGATGGTCGACTCGCCGATACCTAGATTGTTGCCACCGTTCACGTTGGCGGACAAATTGATCAGCCAATTGCCGTTGTCGTCTTGCGATGCTCCCGCCGGCGTTCCCGGATAGCCGTTGGCCGGATTGAGGACCAAGTACAAGGGTAGGATGAGCGGACGGTCGCTACTGTTGGTCAGGACGACGTCGTAGCTGATCGTATTGGTGGCACGTTCCAGGCGAGAATTGGAGAAGCTGAAGTCAACAAACGGCGCAACGGAGTCGACGGCGGTGAACTGCGTTGAGAATGAATCGCCCATCGCGACACCCAAACGTGTCTGAACACGTCCGAGAACGGTCAGCGTGTAGTCTGCCTGTCGTAATCCAGCGACGGTCAGCAACACCGTATCGGTCGTCGGGTCGTAGATTGCCCGGCGAATTTGAGCCGCCGTGCCGCTAGCCTCGGTCAACTGATAGTTCGCCAAATTCAATACCGAACCGGGGCGAGTGGAATCGCCCGCTCGCATCGGTTGATCAAACCGGACGCTGATCAAGCCAATCGGCAGGGCGACGTTGGCACCTGCGGGCGGATTGGTTGCGACAATGACTGGCTCGAGCTGAGCGGTCAAAAGATCGACTTGATTCGATTGGCTGACCAAGATGCGACCATCGCTCGTTGTGGCAACGGTATCGCCGCGAGTTCCGTTTTCGGCAACCGCCAAGCGGCGTCCCGTGGCAAGGTCGATCAAGGTGAGATCGCCGCCATTTCCGGAATCGTCACTGTTCTGTGAAACGAACAGCAAACCATCGAGTATGGAGCCCACTTTGCCGAAGGCGAGTGAATCAATCTGTTCGTCAAATTGGTACATCAATTCAGCGCGGCCCCGCACGTTCAGTTTGACCACCGAACGTCTCTCAGGCCAAACGATTGCCCATAACGAGCCATCACTATCGAAGTCGATGCTGCCGAAACGCAAGTTTTGGTCCCTACTGTAGGGACTGAATTCGACCGATTCGATTGTCGTTCCCGATGAACTCGCGCTGATATCGACGGCTTCGATACCACGATCAGTCGTAACAAAAATCTGGTCAGGATCATCAGGGCTAGCTGTAACGGAAAGCGTTACACCTTCCCCGTACTCGCCGAGCACTCGGCCGGTGACCGGATCCAAGTTCAACAGCGGTCCGCCGCCCGTGGTTGCCCAAAGACGCCCGGCTAAGTCGAATTCAAGACTGTAGATCGGGTGCTGAAGCGTCACCAATGGTTCGCTGTTATCACCCCCTTCGCGGCCGTAGCTGAACAACAGGTTTCGTGCTGGGCCTCCCGATACCAAAATCCGCCCGTCCGTCGTTTCGGTGATCGCAAGTGGGCCGATGCCAGCATCGTCAGCCACGAAGCCGGTCGCGAAGGCGCGGTCTTGTAACGGTAGCAGCACCGAGGCAAAGCTTGAGGTGCCACCTGTCGACGGAACCAAGTTTTCGGCGGCGCTAAATAACGGGTTGGTTGAGGGCAACGGCGTTACGACAACGGGTTCGCCTAAGTTGACAGGCAGCGCGTTAACGCCGTCACTGGAATTCACCAGCGGTATTTCATCCGCGATCGTTCCACCTATAGATGGCAATTCTCGATTGCCAGCTAAGTCAGTCGCCAAGGAGAGGAACCGATAGGTTCTGCCAGGTTGGCCTTGGAAAGTTGCCGTTCCGGTTTCATCCACCAACTCGGATTGCCAAACCCGGAAAGGACCACCGTCTTCGGAGACGTAAAGGTTGATGTAGTCGAATCCTGAACCGCCGGCGGTGTCCGATGCTGACCAAGTGAAAGTGGACGTAGACTCGAACGTCTGCACTTCCAATGTCGATGTGGGAGCATCACCGTCGAAGCGAACACGAATCGCAGGTGTTTCTTCGGGGGGAGCGTTGTTCAAGAGCACTCGAGCCTGGACCGCCGTGATATCGCCCGTTTCGACACCTTCGCCCGCTCGAACTGTGAACGATAGCTTGGCCGTTCCGGACCCTTGCGAATTGTTTGCGGGCAAGAAGCCTCTGGATGAGTCGCGGATCTGCTCACCGGTAGCCGGATCGATGGCGGTTAACACCCAACTCGCCGTCTTGGAGGCCAAGTCGATTCCGGCGCTTACGCGGAGCGTGAACCCATGCGAATCGATGAAATCAAAGTCACCTTGGAAGGATGGTTGATTGGCAGGCAGTTCGATCTCAGGCAGCGTTCCTACCTGAATGTTTCCCAATCGGAACGATCTTGCATCCGCATTGTCGTCCAATTGGACAAGGACTCGTGCTTCGCTGGTACGCGTCGGCGACGTGTCTGCGTTTTGGAACCGAATCGTGTACGGAAGATCTTGGTCCACCGGGACGAATCCATTGCTCTCCGCAGTGAAAGGCCCGACGACGGTTGCCAGGCCAAGATTATTGGCTCCACCTTCCGCGAATCGCGAAAGATCAACACTGTTGAAAGGCGCTTCGTTGTGTGGCGTGATGCCCGAGATCAAATAGTCCGCCGGCAACCGATTGCGAGCGTTCCAGGCCACCCATGGCACGTACACGCGAAGCGACTGAGTACGAGTTCGAGCGCTCGCTCCAATGTCCAGATCCAGCTGGCTTCCGAGCATTGGGACATTGTTTGCGTCTGTGAGCTCCGGAGGAATCAACTCGAACGTTGGAGCGGTGAATCGAGCCGGGTTGGATTCACTCGGCGCAAGCTGCGACGAATCGTGACCGTACCAACCGCGAAGGGCATCAAAGAACGCCAGCAGGTCAGAACCGCGAACGTCTTGACCGGCCGGGCCGGCCACGATTCCCGATGCCAGTGTTGCCATCAGGCTGACGAGTCCCGGTTCTTCTCGAACCGGGGGAATACCGTCGAGCGGCAAAAGGATTTCGGCTGATTCAAGAGCGGCCAGATACAGATCGCCAAAAATGCTGGCATCGGCCGATAGTGCCAATAATGATGCAGGCGCGTCGTCCGACTGGATGATTCCGATTCGCAGCTTCTCGGCTTCACCGAGTGCGTGAGCGACGAACTCTTCGCGTGTAAGCGCGGTGGCCGATGCCGTGACATTGAACTGAAATGGTACGAAACCCTTCTCGATGATCCCTGGGATTCCCGCCAGTGCTTGAAAGGCGATTCCCAGACCAGGCACAAGGCTGTCCAGGCCTGCACTGATATCGTCGTCGAGCAGACCCTCAAATTGCGGGAAGGCGGCATAGAACTTCGCTCGAAACGCTTCGAAGTCTCTGTCGGAAGCTTCCTTGAGCCCAGGATACGTCTGCGTTGAGAAAGAGAAACCGGTGAATCCATCGGCTTCCGTGTCGAGCAAATATCCCGACGCAAATTGATATCCATTGGTGTTGGTGATCGGGCTCAGATCCGCCCAAGGCAGGTTGCCAAGATCATCGCTGCCCGGCTGCCCGCTGGCATTCGTCGACAAGTTTAGGAACGGAAAGTTGTAGACTTGTTCATTGATACCCATTTCTGGGACACCAACTTGGTAGAAGACGTACGGAGTGTCGATGTTGCTGAGGCTTTGGAATGCGACACTGTAAAGATCGCTATCGCCAGCAAGGATGACTCTTGGTCCGCCAATTCCCACCGTCACGTCAGGCTCGATGACGTCCTGGATCAGGAAGCGATACGGAACAACGACACTAGTCCCATCGGAATTAGCAACCTTGACATCGTACAAGCCGTGCGGCGCGTCGGTGAAGTCGAAGATCGCGCGGATCTTAGTGGCATCGATGACTTCCAGGGCTTTCGGAACGAACGATGCATATCCCGGTCGCTGAATGGAAACCGATGCGTTGTCAGAGAAACCAGATCCAAGGATGGTCGTTGTGAAAAACTTGCCATCGCCCGCGACGTCGGAAAAGACGTTGCTGACTGCCAAGGGCAGGAACTCGCCGCGAATCTGAATTCCGGACAGTTCGGTGTCGACCGAACGTCCGCGAATCATCACATAGTAAGAACCAGGACGCGTCGTAGGGATCGTCGCAATCCGGTCGTTCGAGCCAACAATCCGAGAGACTGCGTCGTAGTTGCTGCCCGACGGGGCGGCGTCGAACCGAACATAGACTTCGACCTGCGAATTGGGATCATCTGAACCAACTGCAATTTGCAGGGTTTCGCCGGCAGTCACTTGGAATTCGTAAAGTCGTTCCTGTTCACTTGCCAGCGTTGCCGAATGGTTGACGTTCAATGCCAACCTCTGGACAGTGACTTCCGTTGAATCTGCCGCAACCGTTGTGTTGTTCGATTCGCTAGTCCCTTCGTAAATGTTGTCGAAAATGTCGGTGCGAACGACAAATCGATAGCGGCCCGAGATAACCGCAGGCAGAGCAGCCTCAAGTGAACTGGTGTAGCTCTGGCCGGGGGAAAGAGTTCCCGTGAATGCAACACGACCTACGACCGGATCGTTTGGATCCCAAGTTGCATCGGATGACAAGTACACCGTATCGAACCAAGTTCCAGACGCCGCTTCCTGACTTTCGTTGCGGACAGTCCACTGAATCGATGTGTCTTCTCCCGGCCTTGCAGTCTCCGGTACCGTGATTCCAGTCACCTGTAGGTCTGTCGGAGGCGGCAGCTCGATCAACATCGGGCGGACGGATGCCGTCGCATTGTTTGTGTCGCCGCTGCCTTCAAAGACGTCGCCAACGACCCCGCGTCGGTTGGGATCGGTCACCGTTATTACATACCACGGCCCTTCAAGATCACTCGGAATCTGAAATTGGAAAGACTCGCTGTAGGAACGCCCCGCCGCAAGTCCACCCTCATGATCGATAGCACCCAAGAAACGGTCGGCATCAAGATCGAGCTCTTCGTCACGTGACAAATACACCAAGTCCGTCCATCTGGACGTCGTCGGCGGCGTATTGTTCCCAAGGTTCGTTACGGTGTAAAAAATGTCGACCAATTGTCCACGGTCGACTCGGGACGGAGCGAGCAGCTCGGTGACTTGAAGATCCGGCGGATCGATCATCTCAATCGAAAGCGAGCCGACCAACAGATTGTTGCCCTCGTTTTGATACTCCAGGACGCGCCCACGGCTCTGGGATCGAGCGGCGTTGCTCGCCAAATCCCAAGGTTCCAATGATCGGTTCCCCTCGGTAACGCTGCCGATGAGGTGAAAGCCAATATCGCTCGGTAGCAGTCCGTTCGGATCTCGCGAGACATTTGAATCCGCAAATGCCAAGATATAGAACTCGCCGCCGATCGCATCAGGAATACGGATCTCGGTATTGACGATGTAACTATCGCCGGCACCGAGAACCGTGGACCGCGAGATTGCTGACAACTCAACATCTTTGTCATCCAACGAAGCATCGCGTGACAGGAATAAGCGATCGCTCCAACTGCCAACACGCGTCTGTCGATTCCCTATGTTTCTCACGGTGAATGAGACGGGGACTGTGGTTCCTGACTGGACCCCATCGGGAAGATCAATGGATTCAATCTTGAGATCAGGCTCGCGATACTCAATCGGAAAAGCAACGGTATGAAGGTTGTTGAACGGGCTTTCGAAAGCCCATCTCTCGAAAAATTCGAGATAGTCCTCGTTTCGGCCATCGTTTGCAGGCCACTCGTCCGTTTTCACAATCCTAGACCGATAAGGAAACCAGATCGGATTCAGGTCGTTGTTAGCGTTTAGGTGAATGTGTAGATAGTTGGTCCCGCTGCTTCCCTTTGGGAGCGTGATCGACTTGACGATTTCGTAGCTGTCACCAGGTTCAAGCGGTCGTTCGTTTTGGTAGCTCACCTCACCGAGATAAGAAGCACGCGTCCGGATGAATTCGGCGTCGGCCGAGACCCAAAGGAAATCACGCCAGTAGCGAGTCCCAGGCCAGACAGGCTCGTTACCGATGTTCGTAACTGTGTATCGAACCACAGTCGCCTCACCGGACAATGTGTCCGGCTCAAACGTGACCGACGTAACAGCCAAATCAGCCGCAATAGGTGAAATATCCGTCTGCCACTGACCCGCGTTGTTGTCATCGCTTACTTCGCGAATCAAATGTCGGGCTGAATCCCCGCCAACTCCATCGGCCACCACGACGATGTATTGGCCGCTCGCAGACGGAGACAGATCGATGTCAATCGAACGTGTGTAGGAACCTTCCAGTGCCAAATTGCCCGGATGCGGGACTTCCGCTAACAGCAAAGACGCGGCGTCTGGGTCGAACGGATTCGGACGGTCAGAGAGGTAAATTGCGTCTTTCCATGTCGCAACCGCCGCCGCATTGCCTCGGTTCTCGACACGATACTGAACGTTGATCGTGTCGCCACCCGAACCATTCGAGACCGAGCGAACGTCAGTGACTTGAAGATCTGGCAGCTTTGCCAAGACATCAATCGCGAAGGCTTTGTAATTATTGTTATCGACCTGATTGGGATCGTCGGGATTCGTGTTGTCGACCAGAGTGTCTTCGGTGACGACTCCGTATGGATCCGTCCAGGGAGTCAGGTGCCAAACACCGCCTTCGATCCCAGACGGGATTGTGATCAGCGTACTGACGTCGTAGCTCTCATTTCGAACTAACGCACCGGTGTGCTCAATCGTCTTGAGCAACAAATCGCCCTGGCCTGGGTGAGGGCGGTTTTTGTCTCGCGTTAGCCAAACTTGGTCTGTCCAAGTGGCGACATCGGTCGGTCCAGATCCACGGTTTTCAATGGTGTATTCAAACGTAATCTGATCGCCATCGGACACCTGTGATGGAGTTCTGATCGAGGACACGACAAGATCAGCTAACGGTTGTGGGATGACGCGAATCGGGTGCGCAACTAAATTGTTGGATTCATTTGGCCACTCGTCGATCACATCGGTTGCGTCAGCATGAACTAGGACAAACATGTCGCCACGAAAACGCAGCGGGATCTGAACCGGCTCAGTCGACGAGAAATAGCGTTCGCCTAAACCCAATGCCGAAACACTTTTCAAATCGCCCAGCAGAAGGTCATCCGTTGAGACTTGGTTGTCGAGGGAAAGGTAGATACGATCTTGCCAAGTCGCGCCGTTGGTGGCGGTCTGGCTTTGGTTGACAACTTCAAATCCGACCGTCAGTACCGTGCCTCCATCAATCGCGGCGGGCGCTACGATGGTCAAAGGATCGACTTGCAAGTCGGGTCGAGGGTCAATTCCGATCGTTAGCTGGGTTGAAGAACTTGTGCGATTGTTCTGGTCCAGCGGTGTGCGCTCAAAGAGAGTTGAATCCTGGTTGGTGATCACCGAGAGTTCAAACAGTCCCTGTAACTCACGAGGGACACGAACCTGTTCGGTCCGTGAGTACGTTTTTCCGGCCTCCAGGCCTATGGTCCGCTGAAATGTCCCGACAACATATTCACCGGGATCTTCAACTCCGATTTGCTTCAGAACAACTTGGTCCATCCAGGGCGATTCGGCATCGCGCACACCAGAGTTCTGAACTGTCCATGTGACATCGATCAAGTCTCCCTCGACCGTTGCAGACGGATTTAACACCGACTGGACTCGAAGATCAGGCGACGGGGTTGCCGAAGTACTGATCGCCTGGCTGATGGTTGTATTATTCGTGTTGTAAATGAACTCGAATGGTGCTGAGTAGCCACTGTCCACGGTGTCAGCGGTGGTGATCACTGCGTAAATCGTCTCTGGGGCAGTCGGTGGGACAATGATGTCAACCGTTCGCTCGTAGGAGCCGCCCGGAGACAAAACACCAAAGTGAACGAAGATAAACGGATCGGTTAGCAGCTCCTCGCCAAGCGGATCAGATGCTAGATAAACGGCGTCTCCCCAAGTGCCAAGGTTCGTTTGGCCGATGCCTTGATTACGAACGTCCCATCGCAATCTAAAAGACTCGCCGGTTGCCGCAGGGCTGAGTGCCTCGATCGACTCGACAACAATGTCAGCATAGGGCACCGGCATGACATCGACTGGCGCAATGGATGCCGAGTTGTTGTTCTCAAACTCAAATTCCGTAACCGTCTCTTCCCAGTCCGTCTTAACGAACAAATTGAATCGACCGGTAAGAGCGGGTGGTAGCGTGATGTTCTCTGAACGAAGGTAACTCCCCGAGACTGGAAGTTTCCCCTGGTGCTCGTATGTGCCTACCAGAATGTCATCCTGGTTGCCAAGGATGTCATCGCGTGAAGCGATGACGGCATCGACCCATGAAGTCGAAGTTCCTTCTCCCGTGCCTTGATTGATAACTTCCCAGCTAATCGGCAATGAAGCAGGGTCACCAATGACTTGGTCGGGTGCCGCTAGTGAAGAGACTTGCAGGTCAGCGTGAAGCGGTTTTTGGATTGCCAATTGCTTGACAACGCGATTATTCAACTCGTTAAGTTCACCGATTTGATTGCGACTATCCACATCGATGATCAAATTCCAGTCGTCGCCGACTAGACCAAATGGGACTCGAAGTTCCTTTTGAAGCGTCTGTGTTTGACCGATCGCCAACAGCTCAGTTACGAGCGAGCTACCCAGCAACACATCATCGCTAGAAATTGAACCGTCGCCCTGTGAAAGATAGAACGATGTCGACCAGCTTGATTTCGTTGCCGTTGTAGCGTAATTAGCGTTCGTCACATCCCAATTGAGAATGAACGACTCGCCCGAACTGATTTGGCCAGGGGCTGACGAGATCGCTGGAATCAAGTCGGAATTTCGTACAACCAGGAGGCTGGTTGCGATGAGTTGATTGTCGTCCTCGTCCAGCCCCTCATCAATTGCCGCTCGTGCATCCGTCTCAATGACTACTTGAAACTCTCCCTCAATTTGGGAAGCAATTGGTTTTGATAAAACGAGTGTTCTCGAGACGGTTGTACTTGCGCCTGCAGCCAGTCCTAGAATCGAGGGGAACTCGCCAAGATAATAAGAGCTTCCATTTTCATTTAGAAGTGTTACTGAGTCGATCCTCGTGCCTGTCGCTTCGGCTGCCCCTTCATTCGTGATTGTCCATGTAAAGTTGATGGCTTCGCCATACGAAACTGGACGTTGACTTGATGTGAAAGTGACATCTGAAACCTGCAGGTTCGGAAAAGTGCGGCTCTCGAAATCCAAGACTTGAATCGTTGAGGTGGCAGTTACTCCAGCCATAGTCGCCAACAACTCAACGGCCTGATCTTCCTCAGCTACTCCATCAACGATAGCCTCGATCGGGAAGGTCACTCGGCTTTGACCAACGGGGAAGACCACTATCGCTGGAACGGAAATGGCGGTCGCGTCGCTCGACGTGAGCGAGACGACTTCCTCGCTGTCGAGCGGTCCTGAGCGATGCAGGGTTCCGACTGCGGCGGGGTTTGCGTTGTATTCAGCTATGGTTTCCCGATCGAGCGTCAGTTCGAGCACTCGAGAGAGCGAGGTTGTTGCTGTCGAAACCTGAACGTTGTTGATCTCGCTACTTTCATCAATTTGAAGTCCTGCGTCGGTCGACACGAACCAGAACAGGTCTCCTGCGGATGTCGGTCCATTAAACGGAAGCGTCACTGCGGCACTACGCTCAATGCTTTGCCCTGATGTTAAACTCGCGTTGAACGCAACCTCACCAACTAAGATCGCATTTGCAAACCGACTGTCTGGTGACAGGTAAAGACGCTCAACAATCTCCTCATCAATTGCCAAATCACCGAGATTTGATGTCGTCCAAGTGACGGTTGCGATCTGACCAGGGGCAGCGGTGACCGGTGCCTCAATAGTGTTGACTGCGAGATCAACCGCAGGAGCACGCGGAGTGGTGAAGCGAAGCTGATCAATTGCGCTTCGATCTGTCGCATCGCCGAGGTCGATGCGTACTTCTGCAATATTCGGAATCCGTATTTCGACGAACTGTTGCGACCTGCCGCCGGCGTTGACGGTCTGCTCAAAGAGAATCTCTCCTTCTGCGTTAAAAGCTTGCACGCGTGCCCCGACGGATTCGGCGTCAATTACGTAGAAGCTGAGATAGTCGGTGACGGCCGGCGAAACCTGATCCTGTTGTACGAAGGTAAGCGAAACAGATGCGGCATCTCCGCCAGTTAGCGATGAGTCTCCAAATACTTGTACAGGTGAGACAGGAAGAAAGTCTTCCTCCCGCCCGGCTAAAATTTTCAGATTCCCCGACAATGTTGAAAACCGAATGCCCTGATCAATAAACTGATCGGAAATGATCGTCGCGACGGGCAGCTCCTCAAATGTTATCAGCTGGTCGCCTTCTGGAGGGCGGATGTAGAGAGCCTCGCGAGGAACAACCACCATGCCGTTCGAGGTCGCCGTGTGCCAGACAAATTCAAGCCCGCTCGCACCAAACACATTGGCGGCAAACAACAACTCAACGGGATAGAGGCCCGGCTCCGCGAATGAGACGAGATAATTTGATTCTGAGAACGGGCGATCGCCAGCAGAACCAGTAAAGTTCCTGCCAATCGCGAGATGGAAGCCGTCGTCGCTGCGGACACCAATTTCGATCTCGATCTCGGGCGTGCTTGGCTCGATGTCTAGCTCGGACGAAACGGCCAGGAAGAAGTCGCTTCGCAGGGTAAAATTTTGAGCCACCGCACTGGTCAGCTGTTCCGGCGGAATCGTCGTCGTTCCAAAAAATGCGTTGAAGTCGTTGCCGACAACGATGGTGCTTCCGGGGGCTGGGAAATCAATCACTGGACTCAGTGTCGTGCCTGTTGGTACCAGTGAAGTCACGGATTCGGGAAACGGAACTCCGCTCCCAGCTTCAACTCCGCCACCAATCCCGTTGAAAACAGAAATCGATACGCCATCACCAATAAAGCTAGGTAAAGGCTGAGAAAATCCTGAACCAACATTTTGATCAGCGACAACTAAGGTGACGAGTCTGAAAGCATCACTGGCATAGCCTGGCTCAAACGCTCGTCTCGGGATGGATGGTGACGTAACGTAAGTAAATTGCCCATCGAGTTGGGTAGCAACCAGCAAGTCAAATGGCATACCGACCGCAGGGATTGGGCCATCAAATCCTTCGATTATCGCAGCACCATCCAGCGATGCCGTCCCGCCAACGATGAGGCGATTTGCACTGTCTGCAGTCGGACTATTGACGACAGTGCTGCGAAACGTTCCCTCCATCGCCTGAATGTAATTGCCTGAGATTGTCAACACGTCAGACGGTGATTCAGATCCGACGATGCCTCGTTTGTTAATCACCGTGCCAAAAAGTCGCCCGTCGCCGTAGAGACTTCCGCCCGCCTCGAGCGTCAGAGTTTCCAAAACCAGATCAGTCGTATCTCCAACGACAATTTCGGTGTCGCGGGCGGTCACGCCGGTGTTAGCAATCGTGATGCCGCCCTCCCGGTTGTCAAGGACAATGCCGGATCCTGAACCGGTGTACTCGGTCAGACTCGACAAATCGATCGAGCCACCATCCAGAGTGTGAATCTCAAGTTGCCCTCCTCCGTCTGGGCCAGCACCTCCCGCCGTCAAAACCTCTAAGCCGCTGAGATCAAGAACGCCTCCAGCACCTGATTGAACGATCTGCCCGATTGAACCGGGGCCACTGAATCTTGAATCAATCGAGACAATCGACGACAGATTCAGTATCGAATTCTCTCCTTCGACAGAAAAGAGTACTCTTTGCTCATCGAACTCGTGATCAGCCGACGCTGTGTAAAACGTAAGAGTCGATGGGCTCGTATATTGAGCTCCGTCCTGTAAAAAAAATTGCGTGTTGTCCGCCGAGTTTAGTGAGTCTGTCGACAGAATCGAATCGACACCGAAAAGTCTCACAGTCGAATCCGTCATAGATACCGCGCTGTTGAGGCTTACGTTTCCGTCATCGATTTCCAAGATTGTTTCAGAAACAGTTTCAACACGATCGAGTTGAACTCGACCGCCAAGAATCTCAATCGAACCACCACTCACAGTTGTTGCGTTTGGAATATCAATAGACCCACCCAAACCGGCAGCTAAACTTGTTCCGCTGATTGACGTGACACCATCAAAACGAATACTGCCTGCAGCTGTAATTCTGGCGTCCGATAGTTCGGTGGCGTTGGGAATCGTCATTGAACCGCCGAGCGCGGCTATTGTTCCTGAGATTGATGCCGAACCGACCGCGGCAAACGTCGCACCATCCCCCAACACAAAAAGTATTCCTCCTTGGTCGATTACCAAGGCTCCAGTTATCAGACTGTCGCCAACCGAAACGGCCAACTGCCCGCCCTCCTCGACCGTCAATCCGGCAATTGAGTTGAGGCTGAGGACGTCAACCGACTGAGTGACCGAAACAACAATATCGGGGTCGCCGATGGTGACGCTGTCGCCTGGCGCAGGGACAACGTCGCCTTGCCAATTCTCTCGTTCGTGCCATGACGAACTCGTGCCACCACCATCCCAGATGGCAGCTGCAAGCAGTAAACGCTTCTCCAAATTTTCAGCCCGAAGCGTTTTGTGTAGCTGACTCTGAGTTTTGCCGCCTCGACTCTTCGGATTCGATCGACGCTGACTTTGGAGGCGGTGCCTGATTCGTTCAAACATATTTGTGCCGTAACCGGCTTCCCTTGGCAAAACTCATGGATGCAAGTCAAGCAAGAAAGCCGAGCTACGCGAGCATGCCCCCTCTACCGGACCCCCCTAGTTTATCCGCGGACAGGCTCGAAAACAGGCATCGATTTGACGGTTTTGGCTCTGAAACAGCAAGAAAACAGCTGTTTGGCCGAAACGCGAGATGAGATTTGAGTTTCCCAGCCCGATCTTTCTGGTGGGAACAGATCGCCGGAAGAGCCGGTCACCTGGGGCGACTAGGCAATCCGGGCCGAGTTTGATGCTCGTTTCGGTTGTTCTGATTTAAACGGTTGCAACGCGTCGATGGGTTTGGGGTAGGCCGAGTACCACTAACGTTTGATGCTGCCATGTTCAATGTGACCAGAACCTTACCGCTGCTATTCATCGCGGTCGCATTGGCTGTCAACACCTCACAAGCAAGCGACTGCGACAGTACGCCCTGCGACGCATGCCTCGACTTTGAAACTTATACTGGGACTGCGAGCCGGTGGAGCGTACAGGGACAGTACCTAATGTGGTGGACGAATGGAGCTGACTCGCCCGCCTTAGTAACGACGAGTGATCCAGCGTCGCTAAGGTCCGAAGCGGGCGTGATTGGCAATCCAACTACCGAGGTGTTGTACGGAAACGATTCGCCAAATAGCGAGATGCGAAACGGCGTTCGGCTTTCCATCGGACGGCCGATTTCCGATCGTTGGAATTTCTACGGCGAAGGGCTCTATGTGGGAGATGCTGGCGATCCGTTCCGTCAATTCTCTAGCGGTCAGCCAATTTTGGCACGTCCGTATGTGTCCGCTCAAACCGGCTTGAATGATTCCGAACTGGTTGCGTTTCCAAACGTGTTGGAGGGTGCGATCTCGGTCGAGACAGAGAGCCGTCTCTTTGGTTTCGAGATTGGTGCATCTTCAGTTTTCAGCGAGGATAAGGATACTCGAATCTCAATCTTCACCGGCTACCGATTCATCCAATTCGAAGACAGTCTCGGTGTGCAAGAAGACCTTGAATCAATCGATCTTGGAGGCGTCGTCCCGCTGGGGACCACCTTCCGGGTAAACGATTCGTTCGAAGCCAAAAATCAATTCCACGGTGTGAACCTTCGACTTGAAATTGAAAAGCAGTTGAATCGCTGGGACCTCGTCTTCCAGCCTTCACTGGCTCTTGGAAGCATGGAAAGAACGGTTTCAACCGCCGGAACAACACGAACTCAGATCCCAGGGCTTGATCCTACATTCGTCGACGGCGGGTTGCTTGCACAACCGACCAACATTGGCCAAGACACCTCGTCAGTCTTCACCGTCTTGCCGGAGTTTCGGTTCTCGCTCGGTAGAGAAGTTCTGAGTGGACTACGGTTCGATGTCGGGTACTCATTTCTCTTGCTTCCAAAAACGTTTCGAGCTGCCGAGCAAATTGATCCCAACTTGAACGCTAGCCAAATCGGAGGCGGAGCACTCGTTGGGCCAGGCGCACCAGCGGTCGCACGGAACGAAAGCCATCTCTGGAATCAGTCCATCACATTCTCTGTCGCACTACAGCGATAACACGATCTTGAACTCAGCGTGATCTTGGATTGCAAGCGAGGTTCCAAATAGGACCTTTGAGAGAACAAAGTCTGATGCGTTTATTGATCAAAATCGCATATAAAAAACGGCTGCATTTGATTGTCCATTGCAACCGTGGCGTGATTTCCCTTGTGGGTGACGACTACTCTTCGTTGTCTTCGTAGCTCGGCGGCCAAGCTTCGAGGGTACCAGGATAGCTGGATCAGTCGTCGCCCCGGTCAGGAGGATGAACGACGGGGTAGTCGCGAGTGCAAGCAAGTCGGCACGATCCGGAAGTCCCCGAGGACGCTTCCCTTGATTGGACGTGGACACGACAACGAAACCTGACGACGTCGTTTGAGGAGAGTTGATTTTGACATGTGAGTTGCTTTCAATTTGTATGGTTGAATCGGCGTTGGACGAACGCCTTGCCGTGTGCGAGAACGAAGACAGACGTGCGCCCTTCGAAGATCCGAGGGACGCACGAGGTCGCATCAAAAGGGATGCAGACAACTGAGAGACGAGACACGCCGGAAGAAGTCGCCGCGTGATGCGGCAACCGAAATCACGCCAGAGTGCGTGCCGGCAATTGATGGGCGGGTATGCCGCCGATGAAGAAGCCAGGTCAAAGCTCGACGAGGCTTTTTAACCTGTCCCGCTTTCTGTCCCGACTTCGCTGCAGAGCCTACTTTTTCCCGAGAAATACGGCCTTGTTCGACCCCTGTCGGGGGTATTTTTCATTCGGTTCCCATCGGCTGACGCCGATGGCTACATCCTGTCGCCACTTCGTGGCTGTTGCGTTCGTGTGATTGTGCTCGGCACGACCATCCGTACCAGTCCCAGCGGGACGATAGGTTGTCGCCACGGCCATGAGCCCGTGGAGCCGAGACAACAGGCAAGCAGGAAACCCCGAACGGGGTGACAGGGGTTTGGAGCATGCGTGCAACCTGCCGTCCCTTCGGGACTCGGTGGATTCGTTCTTTGCCAGTTTCCATCGGCTGACGCCGATGGCTACAACCTGTCGCCACTTTGTGGCTGTTGCGTTCCAGGTTCTCATCGGCTGACGCCGATGGCTACATCCTGTCGCCACTTCGTGGCTGTTGCGTTCGTGTGATTTTGCTCGGCACGACCATCCGTACTAGTCCCAACGGGACGATAGGTTGTCGCCACGGGCATGAGCCCGTGGAGCCGAGACAACAGGCAAGCAGGAACCCCCGAACGGGGTGACAGGTGTTTGAACTTCGCGAGCGACCGATCGTCCTTCCAGGACTCGGTGGATTCGCTCTCCGCCAGAGCCTCAGTGCTGCTCCCGCGCAGTTGCGAAGAGCGAATGATTCGTCACGCTCCTCGACGCAGTGGCATGCGGGGTTCAGAGACCTTCTGCAGCGTTTCCAATGCAATGGGCAGATGCTCGGGGCTGTTCTGGAACAATTCCTCCATGTGCGATTGAGGAGCATCAAGCCAGCGCCGGTACGCTGTGGCGATCAAATCGATGAGCTCATAGTCACACGCTCGCAACACGCGAACGAAACATCGGTCCAGCGCCGGCACGACCTCCTCCGGAACAGAATCCTGCATGCACAAAGCATACAGGCCGGCGAAAGTGAGGTGCTTTTGATGGGCATCCAGCATCGTTGCTGCCGTCTCCACCGTCGCTTCATCCAGCCCGCCTAGCTTTGCCAGAACGCACATGCTTTTTGCGCAGACTTCGTCGTTGCGATGATCCGTCAGAGAACGAAGTTCACGAACCATGGACTCGCAGCCAATCGCTGGTTGCTGGGGTCCCATCCGTTCAATCGCCGAGATCGCATTCAAGGTGATCGCGACGTTTGCCGACCCCAGTTTGTCTATCAACAACGATTCTTGCTGGTCATCCAGCTTGCCATCCGAATTCAAGTGTCGAATCGCGATCACCTGACTGGATGCCGATGACTCGGTTGCCAGCTTCCACCATTCGCTTTGGGACTGCGTCAACAGAAACTGTTTTGTTCGTGGTTGAAAGAAGGAATCGTTTGTCTTCCGCAGGAACTTAAACGATTTCCGCGTCGGTCTTTTGACGTCGCTAGGTAAATCGTTCATCCACTCGGAAGCCGCGTCGTCACGCGCCCAGGCTGCGATTGCGTTGGCGTAGGCAAGTGATTGGCCGTCGAGAAAAGGTCGCGGGAAAACGTCCCACTGCGTCGAATCCCAGTGAACGGGGTGCTTGGCAACCAGACTGATGCCGTTGCGAATCATGCCCAGTCCCGTCCCGACGACGGCAAGGTCAACTTGTTCAGGCAAATGAGCTCCGGCAAAGTTGTTTTGCGAAAGCAAATCGCAGACGACGGCATTGATCAGCGTGGCAAGCCCCATCGCCGGATCGCTGTCGATCGTCTGATCCAGCATGACGCTGCGGTCCGACGGTTCATAGCGACCAGCCAGTCCGCTGGGACCATCGCAAGACCCACCACCGCAACAGCCACCGCCTGCACTCTGAGCTTGCGGGAGGGCATTGCGAACCTGGATTCCATTGACATCATGCCCGAGGTGTTTTCCGACAAACGCGATCACGTGTTGCGGATTCCGCTCAACTTCATAGAGGTCGAAGATCGCTTTGCGACTCACCACAGGAAGTGAGAAGCGTTCCAAGCCAACACATTCAGCGATCTGCTGCAAGCAAAATTCAATCCGCGACTTCGCGGAATCGGGCAGGTTCGCTTTCGGTTGAAAGAACACGATGCAGGACTCGGGGTTTCAGGGGATTGACCGAACAAGACAGGACGCCGATCGTTCCCCAGAGTACCGAAAGCCCAGACCACAAGGCAGCGCCAGTTTTCAAAACGTATCCGCGTGCACCGGTGATTTGCCAGTTTGCCAGTCAACTGGTTCGACTGAAATACGGCCCCCATGTTTTCACGAGAACGCCGTTGGTCCTTTGACGCACACACTGTTTTTAAGTAGTGGACGAGGTGACGGGGACTCCTTGCGTCGTCCACTACAAAAAACCGGTCTCCTGCGGACGTGCTTTTATGCGTAAGACACCCAGCCTCGGAAAGCGAACCCGGCGTAAAACAGCTCAACGTTCGTGAACCCCGCCTCTTGCAACAACGCTTCGTCTCGCTGGGGGTCGAGAATGGTGAGATTGGCCTCCACAGCCTTTCGGATCTGCGATGCCTTTTCGGCATCAACGGTGGGGCGAACCATGTAGGCTGCGTACCGGGAAAGCCACCGCTCGCGCGCACCATCGGTTTGAGGGAAACTCAGGTGCACCACGATGAACGGTGCGTGTGGCTTGAGCCGCTGACGAATGGCGGTCAACATCTGTTTTCGCTCTTCCAGGTCTGCAAAATGCATGGTCAAAATGCACGTGGCCGCATCAAACGGACCCTCCGGCGCAGCATCGACCTTGCCCTCGTGTAGCCTGACTCGCGAGGCAAGCGGCCCCAGCGTTTGCTCGGCAAGTTGCAGCATTGCCGAGGATGGGTCCACGCCATCAAATTCCCAGCTCGGTTCCGCTTCGGCGAACACTTTCAACTCGAGTCCACCGCCGGCTCCAACGATCAAGAGACGGCTATGGCTCTGCACCTGCTCGGCCAGCAACAACGCCGCCATCCGCTGCATGTCCGCGAACCCCGGAACGGCGATCGGTGGCGAATCCACGTATTTCGCGACCGCTTCCGGGGCGTGAAATGCCGCTTCGAGAAAATCAGCTTTGGAGCCCATGTCGGTTCCGTTTGGCTTTGAGGGAAATGCCTTTCGCTTCGAGGCGATGGTGGCAATCGGCACTCAGCGAGGCGAGCGTGACTTCCCCCAACCGCCGGAGCAGCAGTTGCTCGGCTTCGTCAAACGTCTTGCCCAGTGCGGCGTTCACGGATTGCTCCACCAAACATCCGGGAGCTTCCGTGCGATTGCCCATCGCCAGCAACCCCGGGCTGCCCACCGCCTGGTAAATGTCCAGCAAGGTGAGATCGACCAGCTCGCACGCCAAAGTCCAACCACCTCCGTGGCCCTTGACGCTTTGCACGTACTGTTGCTCGCGAAGCCCCGCCATCAGGCGACGCACCACCACAGGATTCGTGTCCATGATCTTCGACAAATCGTCCGAAGTCACCGGTTCGTCCAGCTCCGCCATGTGCAACAAAATGTGCAGGACGCCGGATAGCTTGCCATCTCGCTTCATGTAACCTACCGTATTACATGAAGGCGGATCCGTCAAGTTCGGCTTGGAAAGCCGCGGCGGCTCAGCCACTCACTCGAGGAGCAACACGTTGTCACCACCTGACTGGAACGCTCGCTATTCCGCACCGGAATTTGCTTACGGCACGGAAGCAAACTCGTTTCTCAAACAGCACGCAGACCTGTTGTTGGATCCGGTGCTTTCGATAGCCGAAGGCGAGGGCCGCAACGCCGTGTACCTGGCCTCCAAGGGCTTGCGGGTTCACGCGGTCGACAATTCCAGCGTGGGGCTTGCCAAAGCCGCCAAGTTGGCTGCCGACAGAAACGTGGTCATCACGACCGAAGTCGCGGACTTGCAAAACTTTGCACCCGAGCCAAACGTTTATGGCGGCGTTGTCTCGATCTACGCGCATCTGCCGAGCTCGATTCGAGCGCAGCTTCACCCGTTGTTAACGCAAACAATGAAGCCCGGCGGCATCCTGATTCTGGAAGCGTATTCAGAGAACCAACGTGGTCGCGGCACCGGCGGGCCCGGTGATCCGGACCTGCTGCTGACCTGCGGCAAGGTCGAGAGAGAATTGGTCGGACTGGAAACCATTCTGTTGCAGGAAACCGAACGTGATGTGCTCGAAGGCAAATTTCACACAGGCCTGGCTTCCGTGATCCAGTACATCGGCAAGAAAGTTTCCATCGGCTGACGCCGATGGCTACAACCTGTCGCCACTTTGTGGCTGCTGCGCTCGAGCGTTCGTGCTCAGCACGACGATCCGTTCCAGTCCCAACGGGACGACAGGTTGTCGCCACGGGCATGAGCCCGTGGAGCTGAGACAGCACGCAACCAGAAAACCCCGAAGGGGTGACAGGTGCTTGGATCATGCGGGCGACCTGTCGTCCCTTCAGGACTCGGTGGGTTCGTTCTTCTCCGGTTTCCATCGGCTGACGCCGATGGCTACAACCTGTCGCCACTTCGTGGCTGTGGCGTTCGAGGTTTCCATCGGCTGACGCCGGTGGCTACATCGTGTCACCACTTCGTGGCTGTTGGGTTCGTGCTTGGCACGACGATCCGAATCAGTCCCCAGGGGACGACATGTTGTTGCCACGGGCGTGAGCCCGTGGAGCTGAGAGAGCACGCAATCTGGAAACTCGTCGCTCGAAAACAGCGCTGCAAGTTGACGCCTTCATCCTTCAAAGCTAAACTCTGCCGAGCTATTGCGATTGACTCTCAGTAGCGTCTACGTCAAGCCAGCTAACTTTGTACAGCCAGCCAGACATCCAGCCACCTTTTGCGTGGCGAAGATTTCTCAAAGCCTCCCGTACGAAGCAATGGTATTGAAGATGACTGATTCGCCCATTCATTTGGCGCCCCTTTCGAGCCTCTCGAAGCGGAAAAAACCGGGGTTCACTTTGGTTGAGCTGCTGGTGGTGATCGCCATCATCGGCGTTTTGGTGGGCCTGCTTTTGCCCGCCGTGCAGGCTGCTCGGGAAGCGGCACGTCGGACTCAGTGCAAAAACAACGTCAAACAGATTGTGCTTGGCATGACCATGTTTGAACACACGTTCAAGCACTACCCGTACTCTCGAACCGGGTCGCTGTGGCGAATCTTGCCGTTCGTCGAGCAACGAGATCTTGCCGACACATTCAACTCGGCCAAGCACCCCAATTTCGACGATCCATCGGCGGCCGAGTACAAGTGGGGCTACAACGGCAGCCTGTCAACGGACTGGAGCAACAAGGACCAATTGATCGAAGCCGCCGCGACGCAGCTGTCCGTCTTTCAATGCCCCAGCCGGACCGGATCCGGGACAATTCTTGACAGCGACGGACTGTCCATGGGCGTCGCCGACTACACCACCCCGCGGATTCCAGCGCTTCGCCCGGAAGGCCACCCGCTCTACTATCGCGACGGGGAACCACAGATGCAATTCAGCACGGCAATGACACCGGCATCTGGATCTCGCAATCGCGATCCGAACAACAAAGGCGGGCGAGGGGCAAGCATCCTCGACGGCCTTTCTCATACGCTGATGTACTACGAGTGCATTGGTTCGCAAGAACTGTTCGTGCAAGGCAAGTTAGCAGCCGTGACCGGTGGCCCCAGCATCACTTGGGCAGGGGGCGGCGACGGCGTCAAAATGCGAGCCTACCTGGCAGACAACTTGCTGGCGGACACTTCCAATTCAAACCGTGGTAAATCAACCTCTGCCAACCCCAATGTCCCCGACATGGCAACCGACTGCACCAAGACCTCAGCGTGGGAGGCCACGATCGATACTTGTGGAACCTATCGATCCATCAATCACACCAACAAGAGCCAGCCGTTTAGCTTTCACTCCAGTTCCGTGCACATTGGGCTGTGCGACGGCTCGTCGAGAACGCTCTCCGACACCGTCGACCAGGGTGTGTTTTTGAACCTGTTGTTGCGAGATGACCGACAGCTTCCAGGCGAGTATTGAGGATCGTTGGCACGCCCGCACGAATGGTCGTGGCGACGCGACCAACACCATCGGTGCCATTCGGATCGGATCGCAGGCAATCATGGATCCACATTGAAAGACAGACCAGAAGAAAACGGACTTCACATTGGGTCGGAAGAATTGCTGACAACGCAGAACCGAGTTCGAGGCTGTCCGGTCATGAACTTCACTGCTTTGCGATGGCTTCGACCGCGAACTTCACGAGCGGAGCTGGGTCCTTCAACGAGTGCGGGTGATGCCCCAGTCCGGGACGACGCATTTCCTGGATCGTGCCGCCGAGTTCGCGGTAGCTTTTGACCAACACGTCGCTGTTTTCACTGGGCGGAACGACGTTGTCCGCTTCGTTGATCATGGCGAAAATCGGCACGCCGGCTTTGACAAGTCCATCCAAACGATGCAGCGGTCCGTCGTCGATCGTCTCCGTTTGTTCTTCCGTCATCTGATACGCATCCAGGCATGTCTTCCACGCTCGGGGAGCCCCGACGCCCGATCCTTTGCCGCCCGGCCAAGAGCGGACGTCCATCACCGCGTTGTCGACATAGATGCCGCAGACCTGGTTTGGATGAGCGGATGCCCAACGCATCACGATCAGCCCGCCGCGACTCATCCCTTCCAACAGCGGTTGGGGGTGCAAACCAATCTGCTGGCTCAGATCATAAAACTGATCCCAGCGTTGGACGGCCGTTTCGTTCCCAAACAGATCGGCGATGTCGCAGAAGCAGACATGCCAACCCTGGTTCAGCAACGCGACATCCAACTGAGGTTCGTGCCCCCAGAAACGAGCTCGCCAAATCCATGGTGCCGTGGGAGCAGGCGTGGTGGGGCTGACCAATTTGCAAGCCACCCCATCCAGCTCAAACTCTTGTTGAGTGAACCCGTGAAAGTCCCCGCTGGAAGGTTTGGTACCAAGATGCGTTTCGAGTTGGCCAGCCGGTGTGTTCGAAACCGTCTCGGCGGACTGCGTTTGGCCAGAGGAGACGGGTGCATCGGCTACCAGGAACACGGGAACCGTCGAGCTAACAAAGATCGCAAAGCAGAAGCGAAGAAGGAGCCGGGAGCGATTGAAGTGGAGCATGGTTGATCGCGAGAAAGCAAAGGAGCAAGGAGACGGATGGATTGCGGAGACAAGGAACTGGAGCCGGACGCACTGAGGTGCCGTTGCCCCCCATTTCATCCCCATGAAGATACACCATCAAAAGTCGGGCGTCCTTCTCACGCAACGAACAGCGGATTGGACGGGCACCGTCACTGCACACGTGCCGAGGGCGGGCATTTTCTCACTGGGATCTCAGAGGACCAGCGAGGACTAAAAATGCATTGACATCGCTTGCCGCACCATCAACACTGGTCATGTCAACCGTTGGGCCGGATTCCGGAACTGGTCGTTGGCGTTCAAGCCTTCTCCGCCCGATGCACTGGCAGATTCCATGACCCCCGATCGACTCCGCACTCATTGCTGCTGCTTGGCTCTCCTCGCGTTCGGGTTGCTGGCAACTCCGGGCGTCGCGCAGGATTGGCCCTCGATCCGAGGACCACAGTATGACGGTTCTGCGGCCTCCGGTGACCAAGAACTGGCCGAGGGACCGTTGAAACTGAAAGTGGTTTGGAAGCACCCCATCGGCAGCGGGTATTCGGGGGTCGTGAAGTCGGGCGACCGTCTGGTCTCAGCAATGGCGGACATGGTCGCTGACCAAGAATACGTGGTCGCCATGTCGGCCGTGACAGGTGAAACGCTTTGGAAAACGCCGACCGGGAAAGTGATGAAGGGAGCGAACGGATCGTTCGACGGTCCCGTGTCGACACCCGCTGCCGATGACACTCAGACGTATCATCTCTCGCCGTTTGGCATTCTGGCTGCCTATGACCTGACGGACGGGAGCATCGTCTGGCAGCATGATTTGAAAACGGAGTATTCTGTCGAGCCAAACTTTTATGGATTTGGAACTTCCCCCATCGTTCACGACGACGTGCTGATCATCCCGGTCGGATCGCCCGAGGGTGCCGTGATGGGATTCGATACGAGGACGGGCGAAGTGGTGTGGAAAGCGGGACAGGACCAAGCCGCCTTTCAATCGGCCGTGACGATGGAACTAGCGGGCGAAACCACCGTTCTCGTCGCCTGCAACACAACGCTGTTTGCAATTCGCCCGGCCACTGGAGAACTCATTTGGTCCCGGCCTCACGGTGGTGCCTCGGGTGAACCGGTGGCGGCAGTCGTGCCAGTTCCGCTGCCAGGCGGCGGGCTGTTTCTGAACGACAGCCGTGACGGCTCAACAGGTTTGAATCTACATGCCGACGGCGCAACGGAGCGTTGGTCGGGACGCACCATTCGCAACACGTACTGCGTGCCGGTGATGTCGGGTGGGCTGCTGTGTTCGTACTCGTCACGTTTCCTGGTCGCCGTGGATCCTGAGACCGGCGATCAGGTCTGGAGAACCCGGTCACCGAGCAATGGTTTCCTCGCGACGGTTGCCGGACGCTTGGTGGTCGCGACCTTGGACGGATCGTTGCATGTTGGCGATGTCACGGAAGACGGCTTTCACGAAGCCGCTCAAACCCAGGTGTTCAAGACTGGTGACACCGATTCGGAAGGATTGATGTGGGCCCTGCCCTCGATCGCCGGTCGTTCCATCTACCTGCGAAGTCTCGGTGCGATCGCGAGAATTGATCTCCTACCCGGTCAGCAAACTGAAATGGCAGCCACCGAGGAATCCAAACTTGGCCCCGATTTCGCCGCGTTCATCCAGAGCGTGCAGGCCTCTGACAACAAACAATCCTTGATCGATCAGTACTTGCACGGGAAGTCTCTGCCCCTGGTCGAAGATGATTTCGTTCACTTCATTCTTCAAGGGAAATACAACGACGTTGCCGTAGCGAGCGAACTGTTTGGTGTTCGCCAAGAACGAGCCATGCAGCGAATTGCGGGAACCGACCTGTTTTACTTTGGGGTTCAAGTTCCCGAGGCAACGCGACTTTCTTACGTCTTCTTTGCCGACTACCAACCGCTGATTGACCCAACCTCGGACCGCCGATTCACCAGCGGCTTGGTCGCCGGCGAAATGGAACCGATCTTCCGAAAGCCGAATTCGTCGCTGGAGCTTTCTTGGTTTGACAAGGGCAGCCTCACCGACGACTTGGAGGTCGATGTGGATGAATCGAACTCTGAATTGCTGGGAACGATCGTCGAAACTCAGTTGGACAGTGCCGAGCTGAAAGAGAGCGTTGGACTTTCGATCTACTTGCCACCTGGGTACGCCGAAACGGAACAGGGTGCCCCAGAGAAAAACTACCCGGTCGTGTTTGTGCATGACGGCAAATCCGCCATGGACAGCGGCAATCAGGCGTCGATTGTGGATCAGTTGATTCACTCAAAAGCCATTCGCCCCGTCGTCGTCGTGTTCATCGACAAACGCTTCTACCCGATGCAAGGAGCATCCGGCTATCCGGAGTTCTTCGCCAAGGAATTGCTCCCGAAGATCGACCGCGAGTACCGAATCTCCGCGAACCGAGACGACCGAGCCAGCCTGAGTGGCGGGTTCGGTGCGACGCTGGCGTTGATGGCGACTCTCCCGGTGAGCGACCAGATTGGCGTGATTGGATGCCATTCTCCGTTTGCCTTTGAAATGTTGCACCCGATGGTGTCACAGCTTTCCAAACTGCCCAACGACCGTTGCCAAATCTTGGTGCAATGGAGTCGACATGAGTTCCGGAACCCGTCGGAGAACTGGAACATGGGCGATCAAGCACAAATCATTGCCAAGATCTTGGCGGACGGTGACCACGAGGTCACGTCCGAGGGAATCGGCACGGGCAGCGACTGGGTGAGCTGGCGAACCCAATCCGTCCGAATGTGGCAGCACCTGCTTGGTCAATAGCCATTGACTTTGTGTTCGCCCTGCAAAACACTTGTCATTGTCCATGGTTTTCTTTGACAGGTTCAGGAGGTTGGCAAGAGTGACGAATCCCAAAATCGGTGGCAAACCAGCCTTGATGCTGACAAGTTGCGACGCCATGGAGGTCAGCGATCAAGAGCGAATAGCGTGTGGATTGCACATCGCCTCCCGCGGTTTGTCATCCGCGATGGCCGAAGCGGTCGCTCCCCACGGGCTCAGCGGAATGGAAGCGAACCTGCTTCTCAAATTGGACAAAGGTTTGAACTCGCCCTCGGAGATCGCAACCTACCTCGGGATCGACGCCTCCAATCTCTCGCGGTTGATGCGCAAGATGCAGGAAGCCGAGTTGATCCGGCGTGAAGTGGACGCCACCAACCGATCTCGGGTCATCATTGAGTTGACCGCGAAAGGCAAACGACTCACGAAGAAGATCAAACCAGATGTTCGCAAGATGGAAAAGAATGTGATGTCGGTGCTGACAGCCAAAGAACTGACGACGCTTCAAAAGATCTTGATGAAGATGTGTGTCAGCGTGATCGAAGGCTGACGGATCGCCTGGGTCGATCACGGGATCAATTCCGCAAATCTTCCGTGATTGATGTAACCCTTCCAAGCAGAAAAGACGATGACCCAGACAACGTCTTCTTGTTGGGGCAAGTCATTTCGATGGGTATCCGTTGGCACCACTCCGCCATCCACTGGTTTTCAGTGCTCGCACTGACGGTCATCGGGCCGGGAACCGCTCCGATCGCGGGAGCTGAAACCGACGACCTGGTCACCGGGTCAGCCTCCACCCAATTGTCTGCCGAGCCAATCGCGGAGGGCGCCGGCCAGAGCGAATTGTCCGACGCCATGTCGCGAATTCGCGAATTGGAAACGCTCGTCGCTGCCCTGCAAGCAGAGTCATTGAATCGAGCGCCTTTGACGCTGCCGACATGGGAAGAACCGCGGTACCAGCCTCCTTCCCAACTGGATCCGTCCACGCACGATGGTGTTTACGACTCCGGTTGGACTTGGCGTCCGCGCGACCCTGAGGCATCACCGTTTGAGCTGACCGCTGGGTTGCACAACCAGTTTCGCTACACGGGGTTTGCTCGCGACGAGGCGACGTCGGTTGATTCCGCGGGGAACGTGCGTGAGATCAACAACCGGAACGACTTCAACATCAACCGAGGCCGGTTGGTATTTTCGGGGTATGCATTCGACGAAGACCTGCGTTTCTATTCCAACATTGACTACAGCACAGTCACGTCCAATCCCATTCAGTTGCTGTTGGGTTGGATTTCGTTTCGGATGTCCGATCGGCTTTCGATCCACTTGGGACTTGGCAAACTGCCAGGAACCTGGGAATGGACGGAAACCTCTCGGTACACGTTGGGCGCCGACCGTACCATGGCAACGACTTTCTTCCGCCCATCCATCACAGCGGGCATGTGGGCCAAAGGCAAACTGACCGACGACGTCTCATACCACGTGCTGGTTGGAAACGGCTTCAACACACTTTCGCTGCAAGCATCCGAGCTCGACACGCAACTCGCGTATTCCGCCCTCTCGTGGTGGGAACCGTTGGAAGAGTTCGGACGCGGTTTCTCGGACATCGAAAACCACCCGTCTCTGGCGATTCGCTTGGGGCAGGGGCTGACTCAAACCGGAAATTCAAGCAGCAGCAATGCCGATCCCGCGGCCGAACAAACCGTCATTCGCCTGAGCGACGGAACTCGGCTGATCGAACCCAATGCAATTGCCCCCGGAGTGACCGTCAACGCCTTTGACATCTGGCTGTACTCAGCGCACTTCGGAGTCAAGCGGCGGGGCTTCAGCTTCAGCAGCGAAGTCTTCCTGCGATGGCTCCGCAACATCGAAGGCGACAACGGCACCATGCTGCCCTCGTTGTTCGACCATGGATTCTTCGTTCAAGGCGGCGCATTCGTGATTCCACAAACGCTCGAACTGTTTGCACGCGCATCTCAGGTGAACGGCGAGTACGGCAGCGGCAACGAAGTTTCGGCAGGATTCAACTGGCACCTATTCAACCAGCGATCCGCACGATTCACGTTCGACGTGACATCCATTGATGACTCGCCTGCACAACAATCGCGAACGGGTTACGTCGCTGGAGAAAGCGGCACCTTGTTTCGGTCGCAGTTGTGGACCTTCTTTTAAGCAGGTCGGCGGGAATGACCGGGCATAATCAGGTGAGCCGTTTGGGCGTTCGCCTGGACCGCGAAATGTTTGGTATTTAGCGCACTAGGGTTGCGCAAATTCACATCCCGTTAGGGATATCAGATGGTAGCCGTCGCCAATCTCCTTCCCGCCGTGGCCATCGGCCACGGCGGGAAGGAGAGTTTTTTAGGGGCTCGTTTCCCGGGGGTACGCTGCAGTCACGGCGCTCCGCCAAACGGCTCAAATCCCGAAACACTCCTGCCTGGCCGGTTTCGATGATCTGCCGGAGCGGCGCCGAGGCGGCTTGATCCGGCCTACTTCTACTGAAATCCCTACCGGGATGAAGACAGACAAAGGCCAGAAGAAAAGTTGCGTTCGCTATCAGAACGCCAACACCAAACATTTCGCGGTCCAGCGTTCGCCCCGGTTGGACGTGGGAGCAACAACGCTTACCGCAACATCCCAAATGCCGAAAGACTTCTGCCGACCTGGTTAAGAAGTCAGGGAAAGTGAATCGAGCTCTGCCTTCAGGTCGGCGATGCTGCTGGTGGACTTGTGGATGTACACGGCCCCAATCGCCAAGCACGCGTTCTGGGTTTCCTGCCCTTCTCGTCCGGTGATCACTATTTTTGGAATCGACCGAACCTTCTCTTCTCGGTTGAGAAAATCAAACGCATTCAGCGCGTTCCCGGTGGGCGTCTCAATGTCCGTGACGATCAAATCGAATGAATCCGATTCCAAGGTGCGCATCACAGAAAACCAATTGAAGGCAGCCACGGGAGAATGGCCCCAACTGGCCAGCGACGTCATCAGGATGTCCGAGTAGTCCGCATCATCTTCGATCACAAGAATTTTCATCCGGTGCATGCTCCCTCGAGCTGGCTTTTCGATTTGGGGTTCAACACTTGCTTGACAGCCGCTTCGAACATCTCGGAAGCGAATGGTTTTGCCAGGAAGTAACGAGCGCCAGCCGACATCGCCGCGGATTGGTCCGTGGGGCAGGCGGACAGAATGATCACCGGCGTGTCCCGGAGGATTGGATGAGATTTGAGCCACTGAAGCGCGGTGATCCCATCGACCAATGGCATCCGAACATCCATGCAGATCAGACTGGGAAGAATCCTTTCAGCCTTCTCGATTGCATCTTTGCCATCGCTTGCAGAATGGACGGCGTACCCCATCGCTCGCAATCTCAATTCGATTCCATACCGAATTGCATCGTCGTCTTCGACGACCAAGACCGTTGATTCTTGCATCAGTCACCCCACGTGCATCAGTTGCTGACAATGACGGCCAAACGAATCGCCGGCGCTGACGCATTGAATGGCGGTGCAAGCACCACCCTCTCTTCCGCGTCAGCAGACTCTTCCAAGAAGAGACTGATTGCATCAACCTTCCGCTTTGCCAACTGAATGCGTGTAGAGTTTCGACTCAGAACGTGAACACGAGACCCGCAAACCGACTTCCCGACGATCTGCACCAGAATTGCCCTTCCGGCTCCAAGCAGAACAGTCTTTTGTCATCGATTGACAAATCACACGTTCAGAAGCCATTCCAAAGAATGGCCAATCAGTTGACGCTGGCTCATGCCCTTCCCAGCGATGGTGCATGAGCTGCCATGAACGTTTCACGACATACCTCACACCGTTTTGACCTGCCTCTTTTCAAAGATTCAGCCAAGGATATATACCCCTCAATCCCGAGCGTCTCGGCTGAAAACCGAAACATTGGAGCAATTTCTTCGCCTGAGAGGCCCCCCACGACACGCTCAATTCTTTCGGTTCGTCGCGGACGGTCGCGGATCGCCACCGCTGATTTCATCCAGCAGCAGAACCAATCGTTCGAACTCGATCGGTTTATGAAGAACCGCAAACGCACCCATCTTCAGCAATCTCGCCTCGGTCCGATCATCCACCTTCCCGGAGATCAAAATCACAGGGATCGTCGCAACCAAGGGGTTTTCTCGGAGCCCTAAAAAAACCTGTTCGCCGTTGACGAACGGCATGTTGTAATCCAGCAGAATTGCGGTTGGGTGCAGGCTGAACGCCATACGGTATCCATCCATCCCATGCTTGGCTGACCGCACATCGTAGCCACTGCCCGCCAACCGCAGTGCGATTCCATGGGTGATATCTTCTTCATCGTCAATCGAAAGCACCACTCGCTCGCGACGCTCAACATCGAGGTAGCTGAGATCTTCCCCCGAGTTCCCGCAGCTTTCCCCAGCAAGTTCAAACAGATACTCAAAGGCATCTCGTTTCGTCAGGACGTCCATCCTAAATCCTAAGAGTTGGAGACAAGGTCATCGCTCACATTTTGTTCGTCCGACAACAGTTCCTTCACGGTGTTGATCAACTGTCGCCCCTGATAAGGCTTGGCAAGCACCCGATTGGCGCCGGCAATGTAGGCCTCGTTTTCATCCGCCAAACTGGCCGACAAGACCAGGATGGGAGTCGTTGACAATTCTGATCCTCCTCGCAATTCACGGATCGCAGTGAGACCGTCCATGCGAGGCATCAGAACGTCCATGACAATCAAATCAGGACGCACATCATTGACAAGCTGAAGGCACTCCATGCCGTCAACAGCCAAGTGCGTCCTCAGCCCCGCAAACTGCAACCATCGTTTGACGGAGTCGCGAATATCGGGTTCATCGTCCACTATCAATACTACTGACATCTCTTTCGATTCCCTCGGTCATTCCGTTAGTGATGCGTTCGTGGCCACCAGGTCGCAGGGAGTTCCCAAAGGCAACTCCTCGCCTCCGAACGTTGGCTCATCGGCAACGTCCTTGAACTCTTCCTCCCTATCCCATTCTTGCTGCAACAGCTTCTTCACTGTCTCAATGTCGTCGCGTCCGTCGTCATCGAAAAACGAGGCGGTGAAGCCAGGTAGCGCCCCAAAAGGACGATTTCGATTCATTTGCTCAAAGTCACTCTCGGTTCGCTGCAACCACAAAGTCAGATCGCTTCGGTTCCCAGAAAACAAGAGCAACCACCGGTTGTCCGATTTTCGAAAAAGCAGATCTTCGGCGCGGAACGATCCGCACATGAATCGCTCGAAGTCATCGCACTGACGTTGGTCCTTGGCCTCAGGAAGACACAGCGAGATCAAACTCACCGGTCCCAGTTTCGACGCCCGACTTTCGGCCATCCTACCCGCGATGCAGGCAGGGTTTGGAAGTGGGATCGACAGCCGAAACACGGTTCCATTGCCGATTTCGGAAGCCACATCGATTCGACCGAAATTCAGAGCCACCAGTTTTTGAGCGATGTTCAACCCGAGTCCCACACCGCTGGCTTGCTTCGCGCCATGATGAGAGGCTTGTTCAAAGCGTCCAAAGATTTTCGTCAGCTCGCTTGCTTCAATGCCTGGTCCATTGTCCGCGACTTCCACCACCGCATCCTCGCCATTGGTCGATCGTTTCGTTCGCAACGTGACGTTGCCACCCTGTGGAACAAATTTGATGGCGTTGGTTGCGAGGTTCGTGATCACCCGAGTCATTTTTTCGGCATCGCAGTAAACAGAGATATCCCCGTCCTCTGAGATCAATCGGAGCGTGACCTGCTTGCTGGCAGCACGGTTGGCGACCAGCATCTGAACGCGTTGCACGATGGAGTCGAGACTCTGTGCCCTGCGGGAGAGCTGCAACAACCCGGCTTCCAACTTACTTTTGTCGAGCAGGTCATCGACCATTCCGTTGAGATCATCTGCTCGGCCAAGAATTTTCCCGAGCATCTGCGTTTGTTCTGGGTTGATCTCGCCCACCAGTCCATCGTGAATGATGGCGACGTAGTCTTTGATCACCGTCAACGGTGTTCGCAAGTCGTGCGAGACGTTGTCAACGATTTCCTGAGACGTTGAATACAACTTCTCAAGCTTTTTGTTCTTTTCTAGCAGCAGTTGCTTCTGTTCCTTGAGATCCTGCTGGCTGACTCTGAGTTCATTCACCAATTTCCGAGTCTGATTCTCTGCCACTTGACGATGAATCGCATGCAAAATGGTTCTCGCAAGTGCCTGCCCATGCAATTCTCCTTTGACGATGTAGTCTTGTGCGCCTGCCTTGATCGCCGCTTGTTCCACCTTTTCGTCGTCGAGTCCCGTCAACGCGATGACGGGCGTTTGACTGCACTGTTCCCTCAAGATTGAAATCGTCTGGGTCCCTGACGAATCCGGAACCGAGAGATCAGCGATGATCAGGTCGTACTCATTTTCCCCCAATTCGGTCTTCGCCTTGGCGAGTGTTTCAGCCCAGGTGAACTTGAAGTGAGGACTCGCCTTGCGAAGCTGCCGCGAAACGGCTTCCGCGTCAATCGAGTTATCCTCTAAGAGCAGAATGCGAATGGGTTGGTGTGATAACACTGGATTCCTACTCTCTTTCTCGTAGGTCGAGATCGATGAAACGAGACGCTTCATCCAATATCTGCCTGAAATCGAGCGGTTTTTGAAGGAAGGACGAGGCGCCCTGCAGCAGCATTCTGCGTTGAGCGTCGGCATCTCGAACACCAGTCAGGACGATGACTGGAATGTCTCGTAGCATCGGATTGAATTTCAACACTGCCAGCAAATCCTCTCCGCTTCCGTTGGGCATGGCCAGATCCATCACGATCAAAGCAGGCTTCCACTGTGTCACTTTGACAATGCCTTCCATGCCATAGTGCGCGTGCTCCATTTCCACCCGATAGGGACGAAACATGATCTCCATCGCTGCCTGGATATCGGGGTCGTCATCCACACACAAAACACGAGGCATCCGCGGAGCATGGGCAACCGTGTTGCAATACCGCATCAGTCGACCACCCACAGCGGCGCGACGTCTTGTTCTTTCTGGGAGATGAGTCTTGAGCATCGAGCGTGTCTCCATGAGGATTTTGATTGCATCCAACTGTGCACCGAGCGCTGTCAAACCAGTCTTCGAAACGAACTTCGATTCAACCGCAAACCATTCAAGATGGTCGAAAGTCATTTCGAACCGATCGACCGACGGTGGTCGCCCTTCTCAGACACGACCGA
Organism: Rhodopirellula islandica; assembly: GCF_001027925.1. Taxonomy (NCBI): domain Bacteria; kingdom Pseudomonadati; phylum Planctomycetota; class Planctomycetia; order Pirellulales; family Pirellulaceae; genus Rhodopirellula; species Rhodopirellula islandica. The sequence continues at coordinate 99,884 of NZ_LECT01000019.1, forward strand.
CTGGTATCAACTTCACGACTGAAACCTAGCTCCGAGTTTTCCCGAATAATGGGAGGTGCTCATTTATCACGTGCGATTTTCTCATTTACTCGCTGACCCACATGGTTTTGGTGCAGGCAAAGTCATTCGATCTCGCGAAGACACTCATTCATCCGATCGGCATTGAAATCCGATAGCAGGGCACGCAAATTGAGTGTTTTGAGTCGAAACAGCGAAGCAGTCGACCTGGCTTCAGCGTCCTCAATTTCGGTTGCCCGCAGCTTCCCAAGATTTCCAACGTCACCGTCGCCTTCACGCGAGCGGCAACCACTCTTCGTGACGGTTTTCGTGCCAGCGAAGTTGGGAGTTGGATCATTCGAGAACAGGCGGGCGCAACCGACTTCAGCCAGACGAGGCTTGAGAAGGGGGTGGAGAGATTTTCGCGATCACCAGGTACATCACGGGCGCGAGAATCAGCACGACGAGGGTGCTGAGCGCGAGTCCAAACGTCAGGCTGGTCGCCATCGGCGAGACCACTTGCGCTTCCTTGGATCGTTCCAACAGAATCGGCATCATTCCGGCGCAGGTGGTGACCGAAGTCAGCAACACAGCTCGGAATCGACGCCGACCGCCATCAATGATTGCGTCGTGAAGCGGCAATCCATCGGCGACCCGGCGATTGATGAAGTCCACCAACACGATGGAATCGTTCACCACCACTCCGGCCAACGCCACGATGCCAAAGATGCTGAAGAGCGTCAGATCGATGTCCATCACAATGTGACCGAAGATGGCGCCGATGAATCCGAACGGGATGATCGACAGGATCAAAATCGCTTGCCAGCTCGAATTGAACTGAATGGTCAGCAACAGGAACATCGCCCCCAAGACGAAGAAGAACCCCACAAACAAACTGTTGACCGTCTCGTCCGTCTGCTCCTGCTGACCGCCCCACTGCAGTTGCACTCCCGGGAACTCCTTTCGAAATTCGGGGACGAAGTTGGCTTTGAGGTCCGACACAACATTGAATGCGTTGCCGCGGGTCTCATCGACATCCGCCACCACCGAAATGCTTCGCATCTGGTTGACTCGACTGATTTCGGAGTAGCCACGCTGGACATCCACTTCCACGATTTCATTGAGTGGCCGCTCCATCCGATCCGTGCCACGCACGCGAATGTCGTTGAAGCTGACCAACGTGTTGCGATCCTCGCGAGGGTAGCGCACTCGCAGGGGGACTTCATGCCGTCCCCGCTGCAGCCGCATCACTTCTTCGCCGTAGTACGACGCGCGCACCGTGCCTGCGACGTCCGCCAATGAAACTCCCATGGCCTTGGCGTCGTCGCGAACTTTGATGCGGTATTCCCATTTGCCTTGCCGCGTGTCCGTCGCAATGTCCGAGACATACGGGTACTCGCCCAGCTTGATTTTGCACCGCTCAATGGCTTCATCCAACATCGCCAGGTTCTCACCCGTCGCCATCAAACGCATTTCGATTGGCAACGACGCGGGACCTCGTGGAGTGGCTCCGAACGCCACCGCTTCGGCCCCCGGGAACCGCCCGGATTCCTCCCGCCACATGCGAACAATGTCATCGCTTGAAACGGTTCGCTCACCAATGTCATTGAGCTGAATGAACAGGCCTCCAACGTGACCGGCGACGCTGCTGCCGACTTCATCGCCGGACGACCCCACCGTTCGCTGAACCGCCTGAACAAATCCGCCCGGATCCCCCGTCATCTTTTCGTCAATTGATCGCTGATTGACTTTCCAGATCGCATCTTCCAGACGTTTGGTTGCCGCGTTGGTGATGTCCACCGGGGTGCCGTCTGGATAGGTCACTTGCACCGTGATGAAGCCAAAGTCGATTTTGGGAAGCAGCAAGAACGGCACCATCCCTGACCGAACCACCCCCACTGAAAGAATCAACATCGCAGCGAGCGTTGATAGAACAATGGCAGGGTTCCTCAACGACCAACGAAGGATGGGCGTGTAGAGTCGATCAATGCAGCGTGTCAGCAATGCCGACATCCCAGCGTTGGCTTTTTCGAGCAACCAGCCGAGCGGGCGCAACGGGAACAACACGTATGTCATCGCATCCAAGAACCGGCTGCGTTTGTGAGACAGGTGCGACGGTAGAATGGTCAAACTTTCAAACATCGAGATGATCAACATTGCCCCGACACACATCGGCAACACGACCGTCAGCCGTTTGATCCGTCCTTCCATGTACATGATCGGAGCGAAGGCAATCACGGTGGTCAGAATCGCGGTGATGACGGATGGCATCACCTCGTAAGCACCGTCGATGGCGGCTTGGCGGTAACTTTTGCCCATTTCGCGATGAACATAAATGTTCTCGCCCACCACGATGGCGTCATCGACCACGATTCCCAATGCGATCAAAAACGCAAACATCGAGGTCATGTTCAGGGTATGACCTCCAAAGTGCATGTAAATGCATGCACCCAACAACGAAATGGGTATCCCCAGCATCACCCACCACGCCAACCTCATTTCCAAGAACAAGGCGAGCACGATGAAGACCAGGACCAACCCCATCCAGGCGTTCTTGCTGAGCAGATCGAGGCGGTTCTTCACACTGGTGGATCGATCACGGATCGCCATCAACGAGTACCCGCTGGGCAGCGCATCGCTGCCTTCTTCGACGAACTGACGAACCTCTTCGGCAACTTCAATCAGGTCATCCGCGCTGGTCGTTTCAATCGAGACCAGAATCGCAGGGTGCCCATTGACCTCGTTGATACTGCCTTCGACTGAAAACTCATCGCGAACTCGGCCGAGATCGCCAACGGTCAGCACCGCACCACCGGGTTGGCTGACCAGTGGAATTTCTTCGATGCCAGCCCCCACCGTACTTTTGTCGCTGCCACGAAGAAGCACTTCTTGGGATCGCCCGCGAAGCGTGCCACCAGGAAGTTCCACGTTGTTGGCCCGCACGATTTCCGCGACGCTTTGCAACGAGAGGTTGTACTTGCGGAGTGTGTCTTCGGGAATCTCGATGTCGATCTGATAGTCTGGTGTGCCCACCAAATCGGCAACGGAAACCGACGGCAACGCCAAAATCTCCTCGCGAATTTGTTCTGCAACACGTCGGAGAGCCAACGCGGCTTCCGCCTTGGCCTCTTCCTCGTCATACCGAAAGTCGCCGTTCGAATCATCGACACCGAGCAGCGAACCGGAAGACTGGCGGTCCACCAGATTCGAAAGTTCCGCAACCGTGGGCCCCATGACGGCGACTCGAATCGCCGTCACGAAATTGGTGTTCATCCGAATGTCGGGCTTTTCCGCCAACTCGGGAAAACTAGGGATTTGACCGATCAGCGTGGTGACCTCGGTCAGAACTCGCTGGGCATCCGCTTGATTTGCATCCGGATCCAATTCCAACGTGACCGTGCCCATTCCCTCGCGAGCCAACGAAGTCATCTCCTCGACACCATCGACGGTGCGAATGGACTCCTCAATTTTCTCCAGGATCCCCTCTTCGATTTCATCCGGACTGGCACCGGGGTATTCGACGGAAACCGAGAGCACGTACAGCTCAAAGTCCGGCCAAAAATCACGACGAAGCTGGCTCAAGCTGAACACGCCCAACAACAGCACGCCTACCATGATGACATTCATGGCCTGCCAGTTTTTGACCGACCATGCAATCAGCGATTTCATCCGGCAACCTGCAATTGAGAGGTCGTTTCACGGGGCATCACCATTGCATTGTTCGCTTTCAAAGATGCTGGTTTGCCAGAATCTTGTGCCTCACCAAGCCCGTTGGACTCCGCGGGCGATTGGTTGCCAACCGGCATGCCGTCGACGGGATCGCTGATCGGCGAAACGATGATGCTGGTCGACGCCAGCGAACAAAGGTGGTCCAGTTCCGGTTGAATCTGGATCACCACATCGCCGTCCACCCGACTGACGACGGTGATCGGAACGATGCGAAGTTTGCCCTGAGCATTCAGCCAAAGTCGATTGCCCGGACGCACCGCTGATTCGATGACACGCATGAGAATTCGATTCGGTTGAGTTTGAATCGAAACGTCGACAAACATCCCGCGAGTCAACTGCCGACTGGTGCTTCCCGCCAACGAAGACCGTGGGGAGTCGACGCGGAACAGACACGGATAGGTCCGCGTGTTCAGGTCAATTCCAGCTCCATCGAGCCGCTCAAAAATGGCGGACCATTGATGGGTCTCGTTTCCGAACTCACTGGAGACGGTCGCCGAAACAGCCGAGTTCAAATCCGCCACGGTGGACACCACTTGCTCTGCCGCGACAGGATCATTCACATCCAATGTTGGAAGGCCAGCCTGACTGTTCCAGATCCAAAACATTTGATCGGCCGTCAAGCTTGCGCGAACCTCGACGGCCGAGGTGTCCTCGATGGTGATGAAGGGTGTTCCCGTCGGAAGAAACGACTGCTCTTCCACCTCCGACGAAACGACTCTTCCATCGATGGGTGATCGTATGACACAACGTGAGAGATCCAGCCGGGCACGTTCCAGCAAGACATTGGTGAGCGTCCGTTTCTCCGTCAACAATTCCAACTGTGCGACCAGTTCGCGGCGTCGATTCCCAAGTTCGACCAGCGCCGCATCCGCAGCCAGTTCCGCACGTCGTGCAGCGTCCACTTCGGAGGCAGACGCCGCTCGCTGGGTGACCAAAGCGTTGATTCGCTCGCGTTCTTGTCGAGCGAGTTCGAGTTGCTTCTTCGCCAACTCTTGAAGCTGGTACGTGTTGTCTATGCTCACCTCCACCGAGTTTTCTTCCGCGGCCTCTTGCTGCGACAAAGCCTGCAACCGCTTGACTTCCAACTCGTATTCGGTCGCGTCCACTTGAATCAGCACTTCCCCCGCGGTCACGCTCCGTCCCGCCCGCACGTTCTCGGAAAGCTCCACCACTCGGCCAGCCACTTCCGATGCCAAACGCAGTTCTCTCAGTGGAACCACCACTCCATGGACATCGATCACAACCGGCCCGCTATGAAATCGGACCTCTTCCGTGGCAACGATCGTGACCGGCGATTTAGGCGGCTTGCTCCGCTGCGGGCGTTTGCGTTCACCCAACAGGGTGTAGCCGTACAGGGCTCCTCCCAAGACAATCATCGAGACCGCAAGATTGACGGCCACTCGAACGGGCGATGTTGGCTGGTCCGAGCGTTTTGAATCGTCGCTGGACGATGGCACAACGGCAGGAGTTGGAATGTCGGGCACGGGCGTCACGAAATTCGTGGAAAGAACGGGAAGTCCATGGATGCCGGGCGATTCGCCAGAGCCGATCGCCCCAACCGAACTTGCTCCTGCGAGCGAAACAGGCTCACAACGAGTCAGGGAGCCCCATTTGAGCGTGCAAAACAGAACGCTCAACCTACAACGCATTCCGCGAACAACGAAGCGCATCGCCATGCGTCCATTAAAACCCGAGCGACGCGGGATGTTCCGCCAAAAAGAATAATCGGAGCCAAATTCTGGCTCCCTCCGGCCGGCCTACTTCGCCGGCCCGCCCTCAGTAGGCCGAATGAAGGAGGCATTGCGACGCACATCCGGCAATGATCTCAGGTGGCCTGGGAATTCGGCCGCGGGTCGCGAATCAACGCGACGGCGGATCTTGGCCGTTTACTCCGAAACCGATTCTTCCGGGAAATTGGCGTTGGTGCTGACCGTTTGGATGTCGTCGTGATCGTCGAGCATTTCCAGCAATGCCAGGACCTTGCCGGACGAGCTTTCATCGAGGTCCACGTTGGTCGACGCGACTTGAGTCACTTCACTGACTTCGGTTTCCATGCTCGCTTCATCGAAAGCGACTTCTAAATCACTGAACGCTTCGGGACTGCAGGTCACTTGGATCTTGCCATCGTCGTCGACTTCCACGTCGTCCGCACCGTTTTCCAGCGCCAGTTCGGTGACCTTTTCCTCGTCCGCCTCCTCACCAAAAACGAAGATGCCTTTGCGTTCGAACAAGTACGACACGCAACCGGTTTTGCCGAGTTCACCGCCGTACTTTCCAAACAGGGTCCGCAACTCGGGAGCCGTCCGATTGCGGTTGTCGGTCAATGCCAAGCACATCACCGCGACTCCACCCGGTCCGTAACCCTCGTAGAGAATTTCTTCGACCGCATCACCGTCCAGCTCACCGGTACCACGCTTGATGGCGCGTTCGATGTTGTCCTTCGGCATGGACACCGCTTTGGCGTCATCGATTGCTTTTCGCAATCGGATGTTTGTCCCTGGATCCCCGCCGCCCATCTTGGCCGAGACGATGATTGCCTTGCTGAGCTTACTCCACATCTTGCCCCGCTGGGCGTCAACACGCCCTTTGCGATGCTGGATGTTTGCCCATTTACTGTGACCTGCCATGAGAATTGTCCTTCCGTTTTGGATTCAATCGTTGCTCAATGGAATGCGATCGAGTCCACCGGATTCGGACCGATCCGCGGTGCGATCAGCGGGGTTTCCGCTTTGTCAATTTTCGATTGGTGGCTTTCTTTCCAGCAGCCGTGCCAGCGGAATCGGCGGATTCGGCTGAAGTGGATTTCGGGGCCGTGCTCGAGGATTTCTTCGCCGACTTCTTGGGAGCCGACTCTTTCTCGCTGCTGGCCTTGGCATTGCTGCCCGACTTCTTGGCAGGTGCCTTCTTAGCCGCAGGTGCCTTGGTGGACTTCTTGGACGCGGACTTCGACGTCCCAGTCGACTTCGAAGCCGTTTTGGAAGCCGAGGTTTTGGTCGACTTCTTGGCCGCGTCGGCCTTCTCAGCAGCAGCCTTTTTCTTGGTGGACTTGGAGCCCGCAGCCGCCTTGGCTTCCGCTTTTTTCGCTTCGGCAGCCAAACGTGCTTGAGACTCAGCCGCCTGTTCCGCCGCTGATTTTTGCGGCATCGTGGGCTTGGTCACGCGGCTACCTTTTTTGGCGCTGCGTTTGACCAAGACGGCCGACTTGGCTTCGGCGACTTCTGCTGCTTCCGCCTCTGCTTCTTGCTTGGCCGCAGCTCGCTCTTCTTTTTTGCGAGCCTTCACGCGTTTGATGGCCGCTTCCTTGGTGCTCAACCACTCATCCAGTTCAGCTGAACTGCCTTTGGCAATTGACTCAAGGAACGTGCGAGCGGTTTTGTCCTTGGGGTCCATCAACAAGTCAACGGCTGGTTGATGAAGCAGGGCAGCGAACTCCACTCCCTTGCTTTTCGGCACAGCGCGTTCGAGCCCTGGGACACGCCCATCGGCAGCTTCCGCTTGGCTGGCAATTCCCGTCACCAACATCACCACCATGGCGGAGTAATCGATCGGGATCGAATGCCCGCCCAAGCCGTGCTGGATGATGTAGCTGAGCACAAATGGCGTCATCGAAGACATGCCTTCGAATTTGGCCACGGCTTTGCCGAGATTCTCTTTTTTCAGGTGATCAAGATCAAAGCTGTAGAACTCTTCGAAGATCGATTGCAGAATCGACTTCAAACGTTGAGCGGCTTTGGCCGAATCTGGAAGACTGGACAGAACTCCTGCCAGCTCGGTCACGGTGGTGACTCGAACTTCGTTCCAATCAAAATAGTCCTGTTCCAACTTCGCAAGACCTTCGTCTGCCAAGTCAGCGGAGCAATCTTCAAGCAGGCAGGCGTACAAAGCGTGTTCAAGAAGCGGACGCGACGGGGTGGCGGGGGCCACGTCGTAGTGTTTTTTCAAAGCCGCTTGCAGCTTCGTGATCAGTTTCGCGCGGTTGGTGGCTGACATCTAAATGCGGTAATCAATCGTTTGAGTGGGGAGTGGCGTCTTCGCCAGAATCATTTTGGTCACGATCATCCATCGCGCCTTCCTTTTCTTGCTGAATCCGAGCAAGAATCTCACTGACCGTCATCGCGTGTTCTTGACCTCGGTCGACTTCGAACCGCAACTTGGGCGTGTAGCGGGTGTCCATCCGATTCGCGATTTTGCTTTGCAGGAATCCAGCGGAATTCTGCAGCCCTCGCAATGACAGGTTCTTCTGCGTTTCATCCCCCATCACGCTGACCTTGACCTTGGCTTCACGCATGTCTGGTGAAACCTCCACTCCGATCACCGTGACATCACGAACGCGAGGATCGCGGACCTCGGTCACGATCGCATTGGCGACCACTTCGCGGATCGCTTCGGCAGCTTTGAGCATACGTCGACTGGACAAAAGACAAACTTCAACAAGGAGGAGCGTGCAATCGCATCAAAAGAAAAAACCGAGCTGGCCACGGTGCCCGCTCCGATCAGGGGACTGAATTCGTTCCATGCTGGAACCCGGCAGCACATCGATGCCATGTGCTGCCAGTTTCCGACTCGAACACTCAATCGAGTTTTCGAGCGACTTCTTCGATCTTGTAAGCTTCCAAAACATCGTCCTGCTTGATGTCGTTGAAGCCTTGAAGACGAATACCGCATTCCATGCCGCGGGGAACTTCCTTGACGTCTTCCTTGATCCGACGAAGCGTGTCGAGTTGATAATCGCCAATGGTACGTCCGTCTCGGTTGACTCGAATGCGGCAATTCCGCTGAATCGAACCTTGTGCGACATAGCACCCTGCAATCGTTCCAATTCGGCTGATTGAGAAGACTTGCTTGACCAGGGCACGGCCGAGTTCGACCACGCGTTCTTCTGGTTTCAAGCGTCCTTCGATCAAAGCACGTATGTCATCGGTCAGCTTGTAAATCACGTCGTAACGACGAATTTCAACACCGCGTTCGTCGGCCAGCGATCGAGCCTTTTCATCCGGGATGACGTTGAAGCCCAAGATCACTGCGTCAGAAGCACTGGCGAGCGTCGCGTCGGCCAAGGTGATGCCACCAACACTGCGTTGCAAAACTCGAATCTGAACTTCGGGGTGATCGAATTTGCTCAGCTCTTTGTCGATTGCTTCCAGTGATCCGCGAGCGTCTGCTCGGATGATCAAATTCAGCTTCACGGTGTCAGCGGAGGTGCCAAGTTTGCCACCTTCCAGCATTTCCTGGAACGAGTCGAAGCTGACCTTGGTGGTGATTCCAGACAAACTCTGTCGACTGGATTCCCCTTCTCGAGCACTCGCGATTTCGCGTGCCTGCGAGATGTCCTTGAGAACGTGGAAACGGTCGCCCGCACCGGGCGGCGTGTCCAATCCCATCAAGCTCACGGGAGTGCTGGGACCAGCCTCGAGAATCGGCTTGCCGGTCAACGTGTCTTGCATGGCTCGGACCCGACCGTGTGCCGGACCGCAAACCAGAATGTCGCCGACGCGGAGTGTTCCGTTTTGGACGATCATCTTTGCAACCACACCGCGGTCGCCCTGCTGCTCTGATTCCAAGCACACACCCAAGGCCGAACGATCCGGGTTAGCGGAGTACTCGTTCAGTTCAGCGATGGTCAACAACGTTTCCAACAACTCTTCCATCCCGATGCCTTGTGTGGCACTGGTGCGAACGATTTCGACATCGCCGCCCCATTCACTCGGGGTGAGTTGGTGTTCGGTCAGTTGAGTCATGACGCGGTTGGCATCGACACCTTCGAGGTCAATCTTATTCAGTGCAACCACGATCGGCACCTCAGCCGCTTTCGCGTGACTGATCGCTTCTTCGGTTTGCGGCATGATTCCGTCGTCGGCAGCCACCACCAAAACAGCGATGTCAGTGACGTTGGCACCACGAGCACGCATTTCCGTGAACGCTTCGTGACCAGGTGTGTCCACGAAGGTCACCGGGTGACCGTTGTTGTCAATCTTGTAGGCACGGATGTGCTGGGTGATACCACCTGCCTCGCCTTTGACGACGTTGATGCCGACCAAGTGATCCAGCAGACTGGTTTTTCCGTGATCGACGTGACCAAGGAAAGTCACCACTGGAGGACGAGCGATCAGGGTTTCCGGCTTGTCTTCGATCTCTTCGATTTCCGTGATCAACTCTTGCTCGAGCGATTCAGCGGCCTTCAACTCGATGTCGAGATCGTGTTCCGTGGCCAACAACTCGGCGGTTTCGAAATCGATGTCAGCATTGATGTTGACCATCATTCCCATGCCCATCAGGGTTCGCATCACGTCGGCGACACTCAACCCGGATCCTTCGCAGAAATTGCGAACGGTACACGGCAACTCGATCTGGACCTTCTCTTTCCGAGGTGCAGCGGTGTTGACACCCTTGCGACGGATCCGAGGACGCGAACGTCGGTAGTGATGGCGATCGCCGCCATCGGAACCGATGATCCGCCGGCCTCCGCCGCCACGCTGACGTTCGGCACGGGCACTGGCCATGCCGGCCAATCCCTTTTTCTTTGGCTTTTCGTCTTCTTCGGCGACGCGTTTCCCGCGGCCGACAACTCCGACGCTGCCTTCGCCAGCCTTCTTCACACGCTTTTTGTCCGCTTCGTCCTGCTCGAGGCGAGCAAGCGGAGCCTTCATGCCCTGCTTGTGGCCTTCGATGACGTCGCGAGTCAGCTTGATATCGGGTTTCTGAGCTGCCGGGCCGGAGCCTCCCACCGGAGCGGTGGGTTTGGCAGGTGCACTTGGCAATTGAGCCAGATTCACCTTGATCCGTGGTTCACGTTTCTTGGATTTCCCGGCCTCCACTGGTTTACCAGCATCTTCGGGACGATTTCGAGAACGGTCCAGCGATCGCATCTTGCCACCAGCCGCGACGGGGTCCCGTCGAACGGCCGAGAGAGGCGATCCAGGAGTGTTCGGAACCACACGACCGGACGAGTTGTTGCCCATCCGTCCCGCGATGCGACTGGCCAATCCACCACCCTTGTTGGACGACCCATCGTCGTCCGACGCGGAAGCAGCAGCTTCGCGTTTGGGTTGTTCGGGAGCCTTTCGCTCACCCGCGTCCGACTTGGCCGCCGGTTTCGCTGTGGGTGCCGAAGCGGGTTTGGTTGAAGGCCCGTCTGACTTGGCCCCCATCCCGATCCCACGTCCACTCGGCGATGCCATCCCGGTTCCGACACCGCCGGTTTTCGGCAGTCGAATCTCAGGTTTGGGCGAGTTCTCAGGAGCTGGTGGCTCGGGAGTCGTCGCTTCCGGTGCGGCCGCCAACTTGGGCGTGCGAACGATCGGCGCGGGTTTGCCAACCGGACGGCCGCCGTCGCGAACGGGCGCCACAGGAGCGGGACTTTCGCTAGCCTCCGCAGGTTTGGAAGGGCGACCCACACTGATGGACGATGGCTTTCGACCGGTCGTTCCGCTCAAATCTCGAACGGGTGCGACGGGAGCCGTGGGCGTGTCCTTCTGGGGGGGCGCAACTTTAGGTTTCGATTCAGATTTCGCTGCGGAACCGGCGAGATGACCTCGTACTTGCTGGGCCTCTTCATCCGAGAGGCTGGCCAGCGCGGAACCTTTGCCCGTGATGCCGGCTTTTTTAACCACATCAACGAGTTCTTTGCTGTCGAGATTCAGTTCTTTGGCGAGCGCGTAAATGCGTACTGGCACTGGGTCGGGATCCTGTCAAATTCGATAGGGAAGTCCGCTCGCAATTCCTTGCGGGTGCGGCTTCGTGGTTTCATTCATCAAAATCGCATAAAAAGACCTCCATCGCTGCTACGGCGAGTCAGTGAGATAGCACCAAACTTGCTGAAAACAACGGGGAATTTCATAGCGTTCAAATTGTCCCAAGGACGACTGCAAAGACCAACTTTGCTTCGGTCCCACGTTAGGATAGCGTACGCAGGCCGTTTTTGAAAACGGCTCACTCAACCTTCCTGTTTGTTACTTTCTGCCTCGGACGATTCAATCGTCTCGGCGACGGGTTCCGATTCCTCGGATTCGGTCTCAATCTCTTGTGTTTCGGACTCGCTGGATTCATCCGCGAGCTCCCCAGAAGCTTCTTCGACTGCTTCTTCAGCGGGGCTTTCTTCAGTGGGGGCCTCTCCATCGGAGCTAGCCTCCGGAGAATCAGCTTCCTCCTCGGCGGCAGGCTGTTTACCTTCCGCGGCTTCGGAACTCTCTGATTCAGTGTTTTCTGTGTCGGCGTTGTCCTCGGATACTGGTTCCGCCGGCGGTTCTTCCGCCGGAGCTTCGCTGGCTGCTGGTGCAGGAGCTTTCTTTTCGGTCCGCTCTTGGTCTCTTCGAACACGACGCTCTTCCGCGGCGGCTTTTTCAGCCTCTTCCGCGTTGGCTTCCGCCGTCTCGACGATCCGGTCGACATCCGCTTCGCTCAAACCGCTCATTTCCATGAACAGGTCGGGCTCAATCACGGACAAGTCATCGTATGACAAATAACCTTGCTCAACCAACGCTTGAGCAATCTCTTCGGTGATCCCTGGAATCTGACTGAAACCACCCACCGCACGTTCGATCTGCTCTTCGAGCTCGCCGTTGGTCATGATTTCGATGTCCCAACCGCAGAGCTTGCTGGCCAGGCGGACATTCTGTCCACGACGACCGATGGCGAGCGAAAGTTGGTCTTCTTGAACCAATACGATCGCGCGACCAATCATGTCGCACAACAGAACTTGATCGACTTCCGCGGGCTGCAAGGCGTTGGGAATCAGCACCTCCGGGTCGCTGTCGTAGCGGACCACGTCAATGTGCTCACCGGCCAATTCTTCACGAACCGCTTTGATGCGACTGCCGCGATAACCGACGCAGACACTGATCGGATCGATCTGCTGATCTTCGCTGCTGACGGCAACCTTGCTGCGGTAACCAGGCTCGCGAGAGATGGACTTGATCGCAATCACGCCATCGCTCAACTCCGGAATTTCTTGCTCAAACAAACGCTGCACAAACTGCGGCCGAGTTCGAGACAGCACGACGCGAACACGGTTGCCACCCGAGGGACGGACCTCGAAAACAATCGCACGAACGCGTTCGTTGGCGTGCAGGCTTTCGCCAGGAATCTGTTCACTGCGTGGGAGAATGGCTTCGACATTTCCCAAATTGACGGTGGCCACACCACCATCGGCACGACCGATCATTCCGCTGACGATCTCACCGATCTGGTCACGGTACTCCAGCATCAACGCATCGCGTTCTGCTTCGCGGACCTTTTGAATGATGACTTGCTTGGCAGTCTGAGCACCAATTCGGCCGATTTGATCGTCACCGAGAGGCTCACCTGCCAACGTCGCGGCGATGGCACCGTTGTCGCGACTGATCGAAACGATCACGTCGGATTCTTCACCGTATTGTTTCTTCGCAGCGCTCTGAAGCGCCGACTCAATCGCCTGGAACAGAAGTTCGGGGTCGATGTTTTTATCGCGATGCAGCGAATCGACGTATCGCAAAATGTCTTGCGGATTCATGGCGATGAGAAGTCTTGTGACGAAAAGATAAAAAAACAGCCCGGACCGAATCGGCCCGGGCGAACGATTTCCCTGGTGATGCACCGAGACTATCGCTCGGTCTTTGGATTGTCAATCCGAACTGGGGTCACTCCGGCTGCGATTGTGGGGTTGGCGTCGCTGTGGAGTCGGCTTCTTCGGTTTGTTCAGACGACGATTCAGCTTGCTCAACCGCTGGCGAAGGCTCCTCGCTCGTCTCCGGTTCCGCAGCAGGCTCCGCCGACTCCGTCACCTCTTCTTTCACTTCCCCCTCACCGGATTCACCAGCCTTGGAATCTTCCTCAGCGCCGACAGAGGACGCGTTGTCCGGTGAAGCGTCTGGTTGCTCGGGAGCCTCCAATGCCACCGCTTCGGACAATTTCCCCGAAGGCCGCAACTCGTATTCCTTGCCGCCAATCTCCAGCAGCACGACACGGGCCGAAACCGATTTGACGCTGCCTTTCATCGATCCGATTTCGAACGAATCACCCACCTGCAACTTCAACGTTTCACCCCGCGTGCGAACGTTCATCCAAGCGGTCCAGTCGCCACGGCCTTGCACCAAAGCCGTCAGATAGGTTTGCGTCGCGTCATCAAACTTGGCCGGCATTGGCTCGGGTGCCTTGGGCAGCGGAGCGTCTTCCAACTTGACCAGCAACGTCTTTTCGACCTGGCGTCGCGGGTACCCGGTGTCCGTCATTCGCACGACGACCTTCAATGGCTCGGCCTTCGATTCGCCAGGACCACCGTCAGCGTCACCGGGTTCTTCTGGATCAGCAGGCGGCTTGAACGTGAAGGTTCCCGATTCGGCTTTGAAACTCGCCCACTCTGGCAATTCACCGTCCAACTCATAGGTGATGGATGTGCCTTCCGGATCTTCCACCTTCAGTCGAACATCCGTTTGCTGACCTTTGACCGCGACCAAGGTTCCATCGCCCGCGTAGACCGGCGGCAGATTGGGTGGCTGAAAGAAGTTGCGGTTCAGAATCGAGTCACGGGTCTCGTCCAACGACTGAGCCACTCGCCATGAATCGCCTTCCGAGATTTTCGCATCGATCGGGGCACTATTCAGCGAGATCACATCGATGGTCATCGCGACGTTCAGTTCTCCCGTTCGCGACGGACCGAAACTCAGTTCTCGAATCCGGTGCAAGTAATCACGGGCATAGAAGTCGTGCAGCAATCCAACCAATCCATCCAGCGATGTCTTGCCAGACACACGAAAACCGTAACGGTAATACAAATCACCCACGGGCGCGTCGCTGACCGGGTCGACCCCTGCATCCATCAGCCCGGCTTCCCGGACCGCGCCCAGCAACCACGATTGGTAGGTGCTTTGAGCGCGTTCTGGATTGCTCGGCAACGATCGCACCATGTACTCGCCCATCTGGCGGTCTGCGTAAGCACCGGCCAAGGCTTTTTCGTTCAGTGTGTTGGCTTCGTTTTGCAAGGCAGCCAAGCGATTGTCACGAAACTTGACCGCATCACGGTATCGATTGAATCCCCATTGGAATGCAATGACGACAAAGAGGCCACCAATGGCCATCGCTAAAAAGCGTTCACGTTGAGTCATGATTGCACCTCCGGTTCGGCGGTGGCGGAAAGGCTGGCCGATTTGGAAGCCTCTTCCGTTTCTTGATCAGGCGGAATGTCATCGGGCTTTGGCTCGGGTTCGCTGTCGGAACGGGCTTCCGCGTCAGCGGTTTGTTGCTCCACCAACGTCGCAATTCGTTGGTAGCGATCCGCGCGAACACTTTCGCCACCAAGCGTCACCGTTTCGCGAATCTGCCAGCGATACGCGTCTTCGGTATCCACCTGGCTGGCACCGTCGCCCACAACACGATGCGTTTCATCCCGCAACGAAGACTCCATGTCGTCAATCACATCGGGCGATGTCACCATCCCAGAAACAACCAAGCGGCCGCCACCTTGGCGATCGCTTGCGGTTGCCGAAACACTCTTGACGATCAACTCCTCCGCCGGCGGCAAAGCTTCCGCCAAACGAACCAGCTCTTCCAACCAATTCACATCGGAGTCGAGGAACTGGTCGACCCGTTCTGTACGCTGCACACTCACATCGGCTGTCTTGACCTGTTCTCGCACCAAAGCGTTGGCGGCTTCCAATTCGGCGATCGCGGCGTCGCGAGTGCTGAGCTGACTCCACAACAACCATCCCACCGCCAACACCAGAGCAGCAGGAATGCCAATCATCGCCGCCATTTTGCCACGGTTGGTGGAGGGCGGGATGAACTGCCGTGGGTTGGCAAAATCGATCAGACGATCACTGTGCAATTCATCGGCAACCAACAACCCAACCAGGGGCGCCAATCGACCGACCGTTTCCCCCACAGAAGGCTCCACGGATGGTTCACAATCGACAATCTGCAGCGGATTGATCAACCGCTTTTCAGACGGCGCGTCCTGCCCCTGATCCAAACGTTCGGCGAGCTGATCGAGCTCTTCTCGATGGCGATCGACAGTTCCCCAAATTGCGATGTCACAAGGGGATCCTGATGCACCGCAGGCGATCATGCTGCGACGAAGCTCTCCAGCCAACGCGTTGACTCGTGCGGGCGACTGGGAAGGCAGACGAACCGATCGCACAAACGACACATCGCGTCCGCGAAACAGCACAATTTCAGCTTCGTCGCCTACCAAATCGATCAACGCCAAGGTGGATCGAGTCGAATCGCTTTTCGAATCTCGCAGCACGATTTGATAAAGCGCCGCCGCAGCGATTGGCCGCAAAGCGATTCGGCCAACCGTCATCCCAGCTTCGTGGATGGCTTTGCGAATCGGATCGAGTTTGTTCGCTCCGGTCGCTGAGACGATCGCGCGGACACCTTTTTCGGTGCGACTGGTCGGCAAGAAATCGACCGTCGCACTGTCACCGGCGGACGCAAATGTCCGGACGGCTTGGAACCGGATCATGTCCGGCAACTCTTCGTCGGGAACCGGGGGAAATTCCATCTGCCGAAGCTCGGCCGAATCGCGTCCCACCGCGACCAAGCACTCCGATTTTTCCAGCCCGTTCTCCTGGATCCATTTGCGCAGCGTGGCTCCCACGCCGGCGGTTTGAATCGGCAAAATCGCGGCATCTGTGATTCGCGTCTGTTTGCCGGAGACCTCTCCGACCACAATGCGAATCTGTTGTTCGTCCCAATCGACGGCTACTTTTTTAGTCATGGTGCAATAGTTTACTCAGTTGTTGTTCGGAACCACGATGTTTCCGCCCAGGACCGACAGATCAAACCCGCGTCCCAGATGCGTGAGGTCCCGGTAGTGAACCACTCGAGGATTTGGCGTGGATGCGTCAATGATGGCCTCGCCCCGTGCGGCCAGCCCGCTCGCAGAATCGAAGCCGATGACTTGGGCCCGAAAGACATCTCCGCGAGCGGTGACCAGAGGCAACAGCGCTCGCATTTGATCCACGGTGACTAAACCCTCGGTGAGCGGCCAAGTTTCGTGATTGCGATCAGAAGTTCCCCCGCCACTGTCCTGAGATCGCGCTTCCAGAATCGTGGTCATCGTGTCGACATCGACCAACGGAACCCCCATCAGCAACTCCGCCGGGCACTCGTTCAGATTGATTCGCCCGGGCAAAACGTCGCCCTCTTGGGTCGTCAACTGATCCATCAAAAACGGCAGGAACTCAGCCAGCAAGGTGGGCTCCCCGATCAACGGGGAGGTGTAAGTGAACGTTTCGTCGTCTTTCTGAAGCGTGACCTTGGCATCGATCAAATCCAGAACTTGATTGAATTCCACTTCCGCCCCTGCGGTCAAATCAAACTCAGCCAAAGCTTCCACCGACCAAGGCAACACGGTCCCTTCCGACTCCGCCCCCGCATCGGCCGCGTCCTGCGCCTCGATTCCCTGCGCCGCCAACGCTTCCGCACTCGCGCCGCTGGCCACCGAATCCACGAGCGATGACTTCCCAGCCATGCGATAGGCCACGATGAAGGACGCAAAAACTTCGTCGCCAATCGCGGTCATCAGCTCGTCGTAAAGCACTTCGAGATCGTCGCCGTTGATGTTGACTCGGAAGTCCCCGTCCATCGTCTTGTTTGCTTCGGCACCATGAACGGTCAAGTAACTGGCCCAACCCAGCACACCGGGGGTCTCGATGCTGGCGGCATAGCGTTGCTGTTCGTCGGAATCCAAAACGCCATTGCGATTGCTGTCAGCGCCAAACAGCAACTGCGGCGTGACGCCACGAACCAGCAACAATTCCTCGACGGTTTGCACGGGTCCATTCGCTGCCGCGTATGGCGTTGCCAGCGAGGTGTAGTACTCGTCCTCGCACCCATTTTCTCGAGGCTCTGTGTCTTCGTCGATCCAGTCCAAGATGGCATCGGCAATTGACACGTCCATGCCAGGCAAAGTCATCAACAAGGTCACGGCGATGTTCTCGGTCGACAGATCGGACTCGTCCGTTCCGGCTGTGTCCCCCAGAATGCCGCCCGCGTCGACACTGCCGCCCGACAAACCAGTCAGCATGTTGATCGCATCAGAGTTCTCTTCCAGAACCACCAACGCATTGACGTTCAATCGAGCCGATTCGTTTTGCAATCCATAGCGAATGCCACCGAGCGTTCCCATCTCAGTCAACCCAGGAGCCAACACCGTGAAGTTGCTGGTTGGGTTGCCTTGCGTTCCATCGGTGATCGGAACACCTTGAAACATGTTGGGATTGTTGAACACGCCGCCCGCGTCCTCCCTCAGCGAAGCAGACTGAGCCAAGGTCAAACGGACCGCTTCGATGCCCGAATCGACCGTCGTTCGGGCTTGGACCAAATCGCCAGTCAAGTAAGCGGTCTCGTCCGCTGCGATCATCAAATCGGTGAACGAATACACCGCCATGGTGGCAACCGCGATCACGATCAAGACCAGAACCAGAAAGAAGCCTCGGCGGGACTTTCTGGAAGGGGCATTTCGGAGACCGCCGGGCTTTGCAGCGGACCTCAGGCCCGAACATTCCAAAAGCTTCGAACTCTTTCGCAACGATATTTTCGGAGCTGGCATTTTCAGCGATGACTCATTCAGCGACGACATCGGGTGTCTCCGCAGTGCTGGCGGCTTCCTGCTCTGCGAGCAAGGCTTCACCGTCTTCGGGGAATGACATCGGAAGACGAATCACATGCGTGAAAAGACGTCCTTCCGTGAGATCGAGAGAACCGGTGCTGATCGAATCAGGGGACGCTGCGCCGGGCATCGCTGTCGGTGCCAGTTGCAAACGAACGCGAATGGCCAGCGGCAAGTAACCGGTTTCATCGGTGTTGTACTGCGGCAACCAGTTCACCCCGTCGTAGTACTCGAATCCGATCGCAACGACTTCGGGTGCAATCACTTCACCGGTTTGATCCAATCGAGAGGAACCGCCGGTCGACAAGGCTTGCACACTGATTGCACGATCCAATTGCCGACGCACCAAACCGCCACCGGTGGAAGCCGGCTGGGTCGCTGCGTTTTCATCCGCAGCGGCCAACTGCTGCATTGCATCTTGGATGCCGAACGAGCCAGCCATCTGCACGAAGTAACTGATGGTTTTGATATCACTGGGGCGATCCAACAGGTCAACGCCCGACGTGATCGCCAAATCAGGATCAATTGCCGCCTGTTCCAAACTGGGCAAACGACTGACATCGATTTGCAACTGAGTCTCGTTGCCGATCAAACCCGGTGACTGCAAAACCACGCCGGTCACCAAGCTGCTGTCGGTCATCAACGCGGGATCATCATTGAGCGTGTCAGGATCGCTGGGGGGCAGCGAATCGTCCGATTCTTCGTCAGTCGAAGTGAGCCCAAGACTCTCCAGCGGAGCCGCGGCCGCAGCCAACACCTCCGACAACGCTTCGGTGGAAACGGGACGCGTGACCAAGGTCATCCGCAAATCGTCTTCGATGAGTTGCAACAACGCGGAGGCCAGCTGAGCTTCGCGGAACTGCTGTTCTGCGTTGTCCATTTCGCGAGCGTAAAAGTTGATCGCACCGCTGATCAGGCCCATCAACACCACGCTCAGCGCCAGCGTCAACAGCATTTCCAGCAAAGTGAACCCAGCCCGCTGCGTGATCCACGGCGAATGTCCCGCGTCCAAACAACGGCGTCTCCAACGACGCGATCGACAAGCAATCTGGCTATTCAATGGAAGTTGATTCGGCACTGGCCGCCTCCTCTCGCAACGCGGCTTCTTCTTCCGCCAATTCTTTCAGTCCCAACAAGGGGTCAATCATCCAGCGGGTCAGCGAATAAGTTGCCAGCGATGGCCCACCATCGGGATCCAATGCTTCCACACTCACGCGCACCGCCAACATGCCTTCCATGGGAGCCGGGACCACATCGATCTGCACCTGAAAGATGGTCGACGCGTCGGTGTCCATCGACTCCACCGGCATCGCGGGGGTGGCTGCGGGTGACACCCCGGTCGAAGCCGAAACCAGGAGCTCCGACATTTTGCTTGATGCGATCAGCCGAGCTTGGCTGAGGTCACGGGCTTCGCGCGCCGCATCGGTTCCAGTCCCGGCGATCTGAGCGAGAATCCCGAGCGAGACCCCCAAAATCGCCAGCGACAACATCATCTCCAGCAACGAGAATCCGCGGCGGAGCGGATTGACCGAACGGAAGAGCGATGAACGAACAGGGACTCGATCACTCACGGTGACACCTCAACACTGGTGTCGCCAGTCAAACCACGCAGCAGAACCGCTCCCGAGCCAACTTCGATGTGACTCAGCGTGATTCTCGCGTTGCTCGTTTGACCGGTGGGATAGAAGTAGATGGGTGGAAAATCCGAAGAAGCGGTCAGGACCTCTTCGCCATTGGTGCCCGGCACGGTGGCGGTGGTCGATTCGGCAGCGTTGATCAACAACGTCGCCGCTTCCGTGCTGCTTTGCCCACCGACCGGGGAAGTCAGCACAGCCGTGATCGTGACCCCTTCGGGCATTTGAATCACTCGGGCGTCCGCTTGCACGGGCGCGACCGCGGTGGCGTCCAGTGTCTGAGAGGCTCCCGACAGCAATGACGACTGCGATCCCAATTGGTCTGCCGCTTGGATTCCGTCGGCGGCTGAATTCAACGGCGAAACGATCCAAGCATTGGATTGGTTGGCCCCTTCCGCATCCACAAAGTTCGCCTCGGCCGGACGCAAAACCATCACTCGCCCGTCTCGCATCGCACGCACTCGCAAACGCGTCATTTCAGCGGCCAGCTGATCTGTTCCGCGAACCAACCTACGATCTGACAGCAACGCGCCGGCGGTTGGGATGACCACGGCGGCAATGGCCGCGAACACAGCCATCGCCAACAACAGTTCCAACAGAGTGAAGGCAGCGTGGGAAGAGACCGCAGAGCGTGAACGGAGAGCAGCGTGAGACGAGTGCGTCATGGCAATCAGCCTGACACAATGATGTCATCATCCGTGTTGACTTGACCGTCGATTCCGCCGCTGCGGATCTCAAACGTGTTTCCATTCACGCTGTAAGTCAAAGCGTTGCCCCATGCATCCATTGGGATTTCAGTGATGATCGGAGCAACCCACTTGGCCTTTTTGGCCGAGTCGCTGGGGCCATCGCGCAGTTGTTCCAAGGTTTCCGGCAGCGAGTTCATCCGGATTTGATACATCTGGATGTTGCTTTTCAGCGAGTTGAGCTGGGTCATCGTCGCGTTCACATTCGCTTCGGCTTGGGCACCGGTGATGTTCACCAGCACGATCCCGCCGATCACGACCAAGATCGAAAGCACCAACAGCAATTCCAACAAGGTGAAACCGGCACGAGCAGCGGAAGCCGAACGGCGGGCGAGCGGGCGAGCCAGAGTCACGCGTTGGCGATGAGGTCGACGAGCCACACAATGGCGATCAGTGAGCGTCATGAATCAAAACATTCTGCAAAGGTGGGAAGGAATCGGAAGGACGCCCCCTCGCTGGTGCCGTTGTTCGGCTGGCTGGTTCACCATCCGCGGGCAGGGCGTGCTTTCAAGCGTACCTAGAAATGAACCCCAAGCCAGCCCCGAAGTTTCGTAGATTGATCTTCGAGCTTCAATCCGCATCGGCCGAGGTGAAATCCGCTGCGTCGGCATCCCGCCAATCCGAGCATCGAACGAGGCTCCGAGACAGGCCACGATGGATCGAGATTGGACGGTGAACTCTATTTAGCTGGCCTCGCGAGTCCATTCGGGGCATTCGCCCGTTTGAATTGCAACGGTTGTAGCGACGAATTGACAGATTTTCTGACCAGTTTCTCGCCGCCGAGTTGACAATCCAATTATCTTCATACGTCCGGCTAGCCCCCATTGCGCCTCCACCGACGGCGGAACGGGTGCGTCCTAGCCCGCATTGAACGACATTTTTCGACTTTTCATTTGATATTTCGATTCGCTTCGCTGTCACGGTGACCGTGGCTGGATCCCTTCATTCTTTGAGTTTCACATGACGCTTCGCCGCTTTCAGACCATGTTGGGCAACGCAGTTTCAGACGCTTCCTCTCAATCGGGACGAAGATTGAAAGGCCAACCACTGTCGAAATCTCGCCGTGCCCGCAGCGAACGCCGAAGCAAATGGCAGACCGCCGACCGCCGTCTGAACCACGAAACCCTGGAAAAAAGAGAACTACTGGCTGCGGAGTTGGGTCTGGTCGCTCATCCCGTGTTCGCTCCCGGCACCTCGCTTGAGGCGATGGAGCAATGGGAATCGGAACACGACGATGACCACATCCGGATCACATCCGGGACCAAGCTTCCCACGTTCCAATTTGGGCCCCAGCTTCAACCCATTCTTTTCAATCCAACGGACCCATTGCGTTGGCGCACCTCGGCACTGAATCCAAACGGGGCACCCAACCTAGGCGACCCTATCACGCTGACCTGGAGCATCGTTCCCGATGGAACGCCGATGCTGGACCCCAACACGGGGAACACGACCGGCAACAGTGAACTGGTCGCGTTCCTTGACGGCGTCTACGGAAGCGGAGCGACCAACGAAATCACCGAGAAGCCGTGGTTCAATATCTTTGCCAACGTGTATGACGTTTGGTCACAGGGAACCGGCCTGAATTTTGTTTACGAAGACGACGACGATCAATCGCCATGGGCCGGGGCGGCGAGCATCGGCGAAGCTGACGTGCGGGCCGATTTGCGGATTGCTGGCGCCGCGATCGATGGGAACTACAACGTTCTCGCCGCGAACTATCCACCGTATGGCTTTGGATCCAACGGGCTCGATGGTGACATGATCATCGACACCTCCGACAGCTACTACTCGGACACAGCCAACTCTGCCTTCGATCTCAACATCGAATTGACAAACATTCTCGCTCACGAGATCGGCCACGGCCTGGGATTGGCCCACGTGATGCCAACCAATGGCACCAAACTGATGGAACCATTCATCAGCGCGAACTACTACGGCCCACAAGAAGACGACATTTTCAACATCAACATGTTGTACGGCGACGCGATGGAGCCAAACGACTCTCTCGCCAGTGCGGTCGATTTGGGTGTGCTCGACCTCGCTGCCCAGACGATCACCGATGTGTCGATTGACAGTCCCAACTCCGACGTGGATGTGTTTGCATTCACGCTGAACAACCCAACCGAAATTGATTTGATCGTGACACCGGTGGGAACATCCTACCTGGAAGGCGAGCAAGGGGGTACCAACCCAGTGAGCGTTGACCGTCAGCGTCAACAAGACTTGCAGTTCCGATTGCTCGACGGAAACGGCAATGAAATTTCGTTGTCAAATGACAACACCTTGGGCGAAGCAGAGTTCCGTGCCAAAGTTCAATTGGCAGAAGGGTCTTATGCCATTGAAGTCTCGGCGTTCTCAGGAACGGATTCGCAAGCCTATCGCATGTCGGTTGGAAACTCCGCCCGCGTTTTGGTCGGCCCAACCTTGCTTGCCATTCGACCTGATGATTCCGGGTTGCTTCAGAATGGCGACACGTTGGAATCAGCCCCCAATGAATTCAACCTGTTCTTCAACGGCGGTGCTGACCTCGACGAAGCCACCATCAACGCTGACACAGTCAAATTGCTTCGCGCCGGGGAAGACGGGATCTTTGGCCCCAATCCAGCCAACCTGGACATCAACGGAAACCCAATCGACGACGATGTCCAAGTCGAATTGGGATACGTCGGGCTGCTGGAATCGGGAAGCATCGAAGCCAGCAACCTGCAGCAGATCGTCTTGCGTCCAGCCAGCAGCGCAGCTCACAACGCGTTCGATCCATCGGTTGGCTTCCCTGATGACCTCTACAAAATTGTCTTGGTCGGAGAAGGCAACTCGCCACTGCAAAGCCTCGCCGGAGTGCCGTTTGACGGCGGCAACAACTTCGAAACAACCTTTCGCCTCAACCGCGGAGCTCAGGTCGTTGCGGTCGTCCCTCAACCAATCGTTCGAACCAACGCCACCCAAGCCAACCCGAAGGGCGTTCTCACACAACAATCGGACACGGTTGTCGTGCACTTCGACGGACAACTGTTGGACGTGGGTGACGCAGAAAACCCCGCGTTCTATCGCCTCATCGATACTCGCGCTACCGCGGACAATTCGGACGACCAGCTTGCACCCTTGCAACCCAATCTGGCAACGTACGACGTTGCGGCCGGAACGGTCACGCTCCTGTTTTCCTCTCCCATCCCAGAGGGCAACTACCGCCTGGACATCGGGGAAGCTGGAACACCAGTGGGTGGATCACCTGTTGTCCCAAGCTCAGCACTCACCAGCGACGATGACAACTCGACTCTCCTGACAGCCAGCGATCTGACTGGAACACCAGCGAGCCCCGTGACACTGGATGCATCAGGGGTCCGCATTTCCTCGCAGATCCAGGTCCAATCTGTTCCGCTTGCTCAACGAGTTGGCAGCGAAGATGAACCAGGGCACCGTGAGATTCAGCGCGAACCACATGTCGGAAACAACGAAGGAGTCGGCTTGGAGCTTCCTTCGGCAATCAGCATTGTTCGCTATTACTTCCCCAGCACGCTGGGAGCGGATACCAACGGACAAGACTACATCAACCTGATCACCGAAAAAGAAAAAGAGATTGTCCGCACTCTCTTTGATATTTACGCCAGTCTTTCAGGGTTTGAGTTCGTCGAAACATCTGAGACCACACCTGGTGCAGATCAACTGATGATTGGAAAGGGAGACTTCCGGGCAGTCTCCCCAGGACTCGGTCCAAACGACGGGGTTGCAGGCCTTGCCAACAACACCTTTGCGATTTTGAACGGCTCCATCTACAACCAATCCAACCGATTCTTTGGCGATGGTTTCACAGAAACCATGATGCACGAGATTGGTCACTCCTTGGGCCTGAACCACTCATATGACATCCCATCCGTTCAAGGCGCTGCCGTGCCAAACGACGTGCTGCCGGGTGATCATGATATCGTTCACCTGCAGCGGGTTTCCGCTCCCAATGCAACCGACATCGATCTTTACAAGTTTGCTGTTGGCGAGACAGGCAAATTCACTGCGGAAACCTTCGCCGAACGATTGTCGACTCCAAGCGGCCTGAGCACGGTCCTGACATTGTTCGCAGTCAATGACGATGGAACGCTTGAAATCGTTGCTCGCAATGACCGCTACTTTGGCAACGACTCGTTCCTCAACGTGGAACTGGATGCAGGAACCTACCTGATCGGAGTCAGCAGCACCGACAACGAAGAATACAACCCGCTGGTCCCTGACTCTGGTTTTGGTGGAACAACGGACGGCTTGTATGAACTGGAATTGAAATTCCACGGGGAATCGGCATCGGTTCTTCGAGATGTGGACGGCACTCCGATCGATGGTGATCGTGATGGAACGCCGGGTGGCGTGTTCTCCTTTTACTTCCAAGCCAGCGATGCCGACACCACTGTGTTCGTCGATCGGTTGAATGACCCGAACGCGGCAGCACTGGATGGCTCGGGCACTCTCGGAGACGCATTCGACAACATCGGCCAAGCGCTCCAGCGGGCAGGAGAACGACTTGTGTTCCCGACGGTGGGACTCGATGCGCTGGACGCCACCGATACGTTTGAGGTCATTCAAACGATTGGTGGCACACCCGTGACCGAAAGCTTTGACTTCGGCCCCGGTGGAATCACCCTGGCCCCCGGTGGATCACCAGAGGATGCGGCCTCTGCAGCTGCAAACGCGATCAACTCCGTCCTTCCTGGCGTTGCGACCGTGGTCGGCCGAACCGTTGAATTGACCGGGATCGATCGTCTGGACCTGTCGGGATCGGACACGCTTCTGAACACGCCCAACCTGGTTCGGATCATCGGAAATGACGCCGACGGCGACCCGTCGACCACCGCGGATATCAAGCCCTATCTGATTGGGACGGCGACCAGCGGCGCAGCACTGCGGGACGGGGCCGACTTCCGTGTCCCACAGGGCGTCACTGCGATGATCGACGCGGGTGCGTTGATCAAAATGCGCAAAGCCAATCTTGATGTTGGCTCTTCGTCGATTGACATCGATCGATCTGCCTCTGCCTTGCAAGTCCTGGGAACCCCCGACACACCGGTCTGGTTGCGATCCTATTTCGACAGCACATTTGGTGGCAATTCAACGGGTTCTTCGGCAGCCAATCCACCGGCAGCAGGTGACTTTGGCGGCATCGTTCTGCGTGATGATTCCGATTTGGAATCCTCGGGGATGTTCCTGAACTACATCTCGCACTCAGACATTCGTCATGGTGGGGGCAAGGTATTCGTCGATTCTGCGGAGGCTTCTTTCAGCCCGATTCACATCATCGACGCTCGGCCGTCCATTGCGTTCAACCAAATCACCGACAGCAACAGTGCGGCGGTCTCCGCCAGCCCTGATAGTTTCGATGAATCAAATGGCCGCATCGGCCCTGAAATCGTCGGCAACTACCTGTCCGGCAATACGATCAATGGTCTGTTCATTCGAATTGAAACACAGGATGGCGAAGTCGTCACGAAGCTGACCACACCAGGCCGCTTCAATGACACGGATATCGCACACGTGTTGACCGAAAATCTGGTGATCGCTGGCAACGTGGGTGGGCGTTATCTCGACAAAAACACCGGCGAATTGACCGCTCGCGATTCCGGGCGTTTGCTGGTCGATCCAGGCATCGTGATCAAATCCTCCGGATCACGAATCGAAGCCGAGGCGGGAGGCTCCGCCCTCATCGCCGAAGGCACCCAGAATCGTCCTGTCATTTTCACGTCCATCAATGACGATCGATATGGCGGGAGCGGTGTCTATGACACGACGAACACGCCCAACTCAGCAGGGCAGGCTGGTGACTGGGGCGGTTTCTACTTTGGCTACACCAGTTCTGGCAGCATCGACAATGCCATCATTTCGTACGGTGGTGGCGACTCGTCGATCGAAGGTGGATCCGCCAATTTCAATGTAATTGAAATTCATCAGGCTGAGGTCCGAATCACCAACTCGCTGATCAGTGACAACGCAGATGGCAACGCGACGGGTGTCCGAAACGGACGCGGCGCCAACGACGCTGCCACGATCTACGTTCGCGGTGCTCAGCCCATCATCATTGGCAACGAGATCGTCGATAACGCCGGCCCCGCAATCAACATCAATGCCAACTCACTGCAGTTCTCCAACCAACCTGACTACGGGCGGAGTACCGGAAACCTGGACGTGTTCGCGGAATTCGACGACAACGTCGGTCCCTTGGTTCGACTGAACCAGTTCGAAAACAACGGCATCAACGGAATGTTGGTGCGAGGCGAAGTCCTGACAACCGAGTCGATCTGGGACGACACGGACATCGTTCATGTCCTGCAAAACGAAATCACGGTGGGCAACCATCATTCCAACAGTGGGCTGACGCTGCGAAGCAGCGGCAGCGATTCGTTGGTTGTCAAGTTGTCAGGCAACAACGCTGGCTTCACCGCCACCGGCACACCTGCCGAAATCATTGACCGAATCGGGGGCACCGTGACCGTTTCCGGTTCACCTGGCTTCCCCGTCATCTTGACCAGCCTGCAAGACGATTCGGTGGGTGCTGGCTTCACACCGACTGGCGCGTTCTTGTACGACACCGGCAACGATGGTCAGACAGGTGGGCAAAAGGGTGATTGGCGTGGTTTTGAGTTCGATGAGTTCAGCAACGATCGAAATGTCGCCGTCGTTCGCGAACGCGAGACTCCCCTGACGGCAGGCAAGGATGAAAATGCCTTCCCTGGTGTCGCCCAGTTCGTGGGCACTTTGGCCCCGGATCAGAAAAGCGGAGACGAGAATCGACGCCTCGGTTTTGAAGTCCAAGGGTTCATCAGCCCTGACTCTCCAAGTGACCTAGACGTCTACAGTTTCGAGGGAACGGCGGGCACGCCGGTTTGGCTGGATATCGACCGGACCGACACTTCTCTCGACACAGTCATCGAAGTTTTGAATGCGAATGGAACGGTCATCGCGCGTTCCCTTCGTTCCACTGACACCAATCTGCCCGGCACGCTGAATGCATTGCCACTGGAACAGAACCCGCTGCTGGGTGGTGATTTCAACTCGGAGAACTTCCGAGACGCCGGCATGCACTTTGTGTTGCCAGGAACCCCGGACACGGTTGGCCGGTACTTCGTCCGGATCCGTTCGCTCGGATCAACGCCGACATCTCTGGATGGTGTCAGCAGTGGCCAGTACCAAATGCAAATCCGACTGCAACAAGTCGATGAGTATCCTGGCAGTACGATTCAGTACGCCGACATGCGGTACGCCACCACAGCCATCGACGTGAGTGGATTGCCAGCACGCAGTCACATCCTCGGTGAAGCGGGCGAAGTCCAGGCAGCGGCAAACAACACCTTCGCAGAGGCTCAACCTTTGCAAAGCCTTTTGCAAAGCGACATGGCAGCGATCTCGATCTCCGGCGACCTGGGGACCGAGCAAGGCGTGACCAATCGCGACCTGGACGTCGACTGGTATCGCTTTGACGCGACTCAGACTGGCATCCAAGTGATCAGCGGCGTCAACGACTCTGCCGGCACAGTGGCGGTCGTCTTTGACATGGACTACGCCGACAAGGCGAACCGTGGTGATACGACGCTCGCTGTCTATGACGGCAATGGTCAGCTGATTTTCGTCGGTCGAGACTCCAACATCGCTGACGACCAGCCGGACACGATTGACTCGGACCCAGACATTGACGATCTGTCGCGTGGATCGCTCGGCACCAAGGACGGCTACATCGGCCCCGTCCATTTGACCACTGGTGGCGAGTACTACATCGCGATCATGGGCAACGGCGTCACACCAAGTGCCTTGATGGGACAATATGACAACCTCGGTCACTTCCTGCAGGACGACGATGGAGACGGAGTCGCGGATAGCGCGGTCCAATCCGAGTCGGGTGAGATTTTTGTCCCCGAAGGCAACGCGGACAACCGTTACGTTCGTCTGGAACCGATCAATTCCGTTGATCGCGTGGTGGAAGATCGCATTGGATTTTCCGGGTACAACACGATCCCACTGGATCCATTTTTGCCAAATGGCATCAACATCCAACCACAAACGTCGATCTTCAACATCGACACGGCAGCGGATGTCGAATCCCACTTGCCAGCATTCACGCTTGAGAACGTGCCGCTGTACGTTGCCACTGACCGCCCGCTGCCCAATGCGGACGATCAACTCTACATCGCGGACGCCTATAACGGTGGGACCTACACACGGCCGGTGTCACCGAACAACTGGTCTGCCAACAACAATGACATCCAAGACATCACCATCCGCAGCGATGGCCGGATGTTCGGGTACCAGCGACAGTCCAACGTCGATGACTCCGTCGGCCAATTGGTCGAGATCGATCCCGCCACCGGCGCGCTGACGGTCGTCAGCCAAGACAACATTCCCGGTGCAACGCCGACGATCAACGCTCGGAACCTCAATGCAAATTTGACCGCCCCGGGCAATCGTTCGGAGTTGAACGACCCGCGTCTGGAAGAATTCACCAACTCGGATGAAGTCGATGCGTTGACATTTGAACGCACCGGCAACATCACCAGCGATCCAAGCTACGACCTCTACTATGTGGTTCGAGAATCAGACGCATCGTCGAAGCTCTATCGAGCCACTTCGGACGGGGACGCTTCCCCGGTTGCCGCCGCTGCGTCCGGTCCCAACACAGGCGCAAACGTCAAGTACGGCGTCATGGGCAACATCAATCTGCCAGCAGCGACCTATGCGACCGCGAATTTCCAGGTGTTCACCAACGGAAACAACGTCGCCCGGACCAACATTCGGATTCAATCCAATCAGCCTGGTGTAGACGGAGATTTCACGGTCAGCATCAGCCGTCCCAACAATGGCAACCAAGCCGGAATCGGCAACGTCAGTGTGGCAGGACGCACCATTACTTTGATCATCGGCACCGATGCCAACGGAACGGGAGGGCCAACTGCGGCCGCGATCGTGAATGCAATCAACAACGATGCTGACGCTCGACAGATTGTGACCGCTGCCATCTATAGTGGAAACGCAAACAACAACGAAGATGGGAACGACGGCACAGCAGCGAATAACGTTGGCGCAGTGAACTACACCGCCGGTACCGGGACTGCATTGGCGGGTCGCGTCACTGGGATTAGCTTCGACGATCCAGTCGAACCCACTCAGATGTACGGCGTCACCAATGCTGGTGAAATCATTGCCATCGACAAGAACTCGGGGGACGCCACCCTTCTGAACACCGTCATCGGAGCCGACTTCAGCGCACTCGCACTCGGTCCTCAGTCGGTCGAGAACGGTGCGTATGCTGACATGCTGTTCGCAACCACGACCGGTGGTCGCTTGTACGCGTTTGACTTCAATGGCGTCTTGCAAAACATCTTCGCGGGTGGCACAGATTCCGTTGTCTTCAGCGACATTGCTCCTGCCAACGGTGACACCCCGGTCGGCCTCGCGTTCAGCCCCTTGGATCTGAACCTCTGGCACCCCACCACTCGGCGCGCCGATGATGTGGGACACGGGATCAACGAAGCACCCGATGGATCGCGGACTCCAGACGAGATTGAGCAGACGTATGGCGAAGCCGGAGCCGTCGGTGGGGATCGGAAGTTCTCCCAAGCCAGCGGTGGTGCGAGTTTCTACTTCGGACTCGAAGAGTGGATTGCGCCCGACGATTTCGTCAACACGACCCAGGGATACATCACCTACGATGGCCAGGAAAATGCACAGTACGGGCTTTCCGAGAAACTGCATCGCGACCTGACTTCCAACCCAGCCGTCGTCAACACCTATGCATTGGCAGGCGGTGCCCAAGGCCAATTGGTTTCCAACTCATTCGACCTGGATGGATCGGTGGCGGAAGACCGCCCGACTCTCTATGTCAACTACTTCCTCGAAACTGAAAACCACCCGGGTGAGACGACTGCGAACGGTCAAGATCCATTCCGTGACGCGGCGCGAGTCTTCGTGCTGCGACCGTCGACGGGAGAATGGGAGTTGGTCGCAACCAACAACTCAGCCCTGAGTGTGGCTGATCCGTCACGGACCCCGACAGCAGAACTCCCCGGATTCATCTCGCATCTCTCCGACGCAGGTCTGAACAGCACGACACCGCGAAGCCAAGAAGACCAGATCGTCCAGGAGTTGTTCGACAACACCGGCGCATGGCGACAAGCTCGCATCGACTTGTCTTCGTTCGCGGGAGAAGTTGGTTTGCAACTACGATTCGACTTCAGCACCTCCGGTCGAATCGCTGGCGATGGAATTCCGCCTGCGTTTGGTGAGATTTCCTCCAACTCGCGTTCCAACGCAACCCTGAACAACTTCTTCGAAGGCTTCTACATCGATGACATCATCGTTGGGTACGCCGAGCGGGGTGAAATGGTCACGGTTCCTGATCAAGTCCCTGCTGTCGAAGGTGCTTTACAAGGCACGACGCGAGCAATCAATCCGGACTCCGGCACCTTTGAACTGTTGAGCGATGCTCGATTCAGCAATCCGGATCCGAATCGCAACCCCGAGATTCTTTCGGGCCCCTATCAAGTCGAAATCCGACGGGTGGATGAATACGCGACGCTTGCAGACGCCAATATCCTGCCGGACTTTGGTTTTACCTTCGAACCGTTCGACACCAACGACCGCCACATTTTGTCGGAAGATGGTGTGACCATGTTTGGCGGAACAACCGGATTGCTGGCGGATCAGAATCGCGAGCGACAACAAGGGATGTTCATCATCGACTCGAACTTCATTTCCGACTCAGAAGATGTCGGCATTGACGTTCAACCGGGCACGGCGGAAGAAACAGGAGTTCCTCACCAGGGCTCACTGATCAATTTCCCGCAGCTGAACTCGCCTCGCTTGGTCCCCGGCGTGGTCATTCAAAACAATGTGATCTCCGGTGAATCAGCCATCCGATTCGCGGGCGAGACGACCACCGAAGCAGGGCGTTCGGTTCCGTTCGGTCGGATCATCAACAACACTCTGGTTGGATTTGGCGACGGAACCGGCATCGATGTGATTGGGCAAGCCGCCCCCACCATCATCAACAACATCCTGTCTGAATTCGGCACCGCAATTGACCTCGAAGGCTTCAATGCAACCAACACCGTGGTTCGCAAAAACTACTTCCAAGGCAATGCAAGCAACGGCACCACTGGAACCAACCCCGAGTTGGCAGGAACCAATGCGCCACTGTTCATTGATCGCTCTTCGCGAAACTACTACCTGGCTGCGGGCTCGGCGGCCATCGACAACTCACAAGAAACATTGGCCGACCGTTTGGACTTTGTCACGTTCAAAACGGAACTTGGAATCGCCCGTTCGAACATCGACGCGCCCCAGCGGGATGTGTTTGGGCAGCTCCGAGTGGACTCCGGTCAATCCGGCGGTGGCAGCGGAGCGGACCCGTTCATCGACCAAGGTGCGATCGACCGGGCAGACACGGACGCTCCCTACGCTGTGCTCCTCAAGCCAATCGACGACGACAATGCTGGTTTGGACCAAGACCCTAACCCCACGGTTGTCTCGCTTGATGATCCAATTCTGGATGTCTTCTCGATCCTGATCGGCGACGGTCGCGATGAGAACTCACCGTTCGAAGGAACCGGAATCGACCCAGCGACGGTCGATCGAGACGCGATCCTTGTTCGCCGCAACAACATCGAACTGGTCGAAGGGGTTGACTATCAACTCGGCTTCAATGGCTCGACCGGCGAATTGCGTTTGACTCCATTGACGACTCTTTGGCAACCCAATGGCGTCTATGAAATTTCCTTGGACAACCAACGAATCGCCGACCGTGCAGGCAACTTGTTGCGTCCGAACCAGCAAGACGGCTCGACGAAATTCACGATCATTTTGCCAACGGTGAACTTGGACTATGGCGATGCCATCGACGGCTTTGGGACCATCCTGGATTCCAATGGTGCTCGTCATGCAATCATTGATGGCGGCCAAATCCGTTTGGGTCAGATCATTGATGCCGAACGCAACGCAGCGATTGCCGGCTCACCGACGGCTTCCGATGACGATCGACTTCCCGTCCTCATCACCCTTGGGACCGGTGCTTTCCAGGCCCCCATCACGACCGCTGGCGTCAGCCTCATGGAAGCGGTGCAAATGCCCGTCCTGGGCGACACCTTGACCATCGACATTGGCAGCCCTCGTGGCCCAGTGACCTTTGAATTTGTGACGGTCGGCCGCTCAGCCGAGCCAGGAAACTTGCCGGTCATCTTTGATGACACCGCCTTGACCGATCCCGGTGAAGTGCTGGACCAACTCAATGCATTCACTTCCGATGTGCACGATGCAATCGCCGAGGTCTTTGAAGACTTCGGCTTGGCTTTCGATGTGGAATACGCCGCGGGAACGACAACCGTTCCCGCGACCCAACCATCGCTGTCGTTGACCAATTTCGATGACGAAGATGGTGTTGGAATCGGTACCCCCAACACGGAACGTGAGATCACGGTCACACCTTCTGATCCTGCCTCATTGGTCATCGCAGCATCGCCCGCCAACCCGGTCACGATCGACGTCCAGTCCATTCCAGCAAGCGGTGACCAGGTCGTGATCGAC
Source organism: Rhodopirellula islandica (assembly GCF_001027925.1). Classification (NCBI taxonomy): domain Bacteria; kingdom Pseudomonadati; phylum Planctomycetota; class Planctomycetia; order Pirellulales; family Pirellulaceae; genus Rhodopirellula; species Rhodopirellula islandica. The sequence continues at coordinate 133,123 of NZ_LECT01000019.1, forward strand.
CTCGGCACAGCCGCGGGCGCCAAGACATTTGAGTTCTTGCTCAATGATCCAGCAGCAGTTGGGCAGCAAGCTTCGACCTCGGGAACCATCGCGGTACGCTTCGATGCTGCCGACACCGTGAATGATATCGCGGCACGCTTGGCCGCTCGCGTCGACCAAGCCCTGGCGGGCTATGCCACCAACCTTTCGGCAACCTTTGCTGGAAGCATTGTGACACTCGAAAATCAAACCACCGCTCAAACGGTGTTTGTGGATTCATTGGCAGATCCCAGCAGCGTCTCGATCGGAGTTCTGGGGTATCTCAACCCGAACAACACCAATGGCGCATCGATTTTGGTCAACGCTCCCAACGGTGGCTTCTTGGACGCTTGGATCGACTGGGATCAAAACCAACTGTTTGACCCACGAGATTCATCAGAAAACGGCGGGGAACAAATATTCCGCAGCATCCCGTTGTCAGCCGGCGATAACATTCTGAACATCGTGACGCCGACGACCGCATCCAGCGGAATGTCCTGGGCGCGTTTCCGGATCTCACCCGAAGGTGGCTTGGCCTCGGACGGACTGGCCGTCGGTGGGGAAGTCGAGGACTACCAAGTTGAGATCATCCCGGCTCCGATCCCGACCCCGCAAGATGATCGCTACGACATCCTGGAAGATCAGTCGTTGTTGACAGCAGAAATGGGATTGTCGTCCGTCTTCTTTGGGCCCTCCGTTGCCGCAGACGACTTGCTCACCCCGTTTGCTCCCACGACCGTTGTGTTGGTCGACGGACCAGCTCATGCCGAGAACTTCTCGATTGATCCACTGACGGGTCACTTCCAATACGTCCCGAAAGCCGACTTTGCCGGTATCGACACGTTCACCTATCGCTTGGCTGATCAACCCACGTTGGTGGACAATCCAGTCCTCGACGTCAACGGCGACCCGATCGGGCTCGCCACGGTGACGATCAACGTCGACCCCGTCAACGATGTGCCTTCGGTTGAGAATTTGACGCTGCTCGCGCTCGAAGACACGGAGCGCACCTTCACCGCCGATCAACTGAAAGCCAGTGCATTCGGTGATGGCAACCGGGAGTTCACTTTGACACTCCCCGATGGCTCGACTCAGCCGGCGCCTTGGGATGAGTCGATCCAAACCTTCAACGTCATCTCGTTGCAAACCACTGTTGGTGGCATTGTCACCGACATTGACTCAAACACGGCGATTCCAGCTGATGGCTTCAAGACCCCTCGCGGTCGCATCACGCCAACTTGGGAAGCGGGAACCGGTTTCCTGGAAACCATTCTCTATCTCGCCGACACCGACCTGAACCAAGACAACGCGAGTGGCAACTCGCTGCTGCGTGACGAGTTCCAATTCACCATCGAAGACGATGGCGTGCTGGTGAATCCAGGTGCGGATCTGGTTGATCCAGCCGACGACATCACCTCCGTCGGTGCGAAACTGACCGCCCAAGCGACCGCTGAAATCGATGTCAAACCCAAGAACGACGCCCCTGTCGCTGCGGAAGACGTGATCAGCGAAAACAATGCGGCCTGGAACGCGTTCTTTGTCGGCCCCGACCCTGCCAACCCTGTTTCGGCCGTCCCTGTCCCAACCGAAGACACGACGCTGGTCATCCCATCCGCGTTCCTGATCGCCAATGACAAAGAAGCTCGTGACTCAGCGGACGATGAAAACGACAACACCAATGACAGCGGACTGACCGTCACCGACGTGAGCGCCACCAGTGCTCTGGGCGGAACCGTTGCTCTCGATGTCGATGGAAACATCGTCTACACGCCAGCACTCAACACTTACGGCGAAGACTCCTTCACCTACACGGTGACCGATGGAGGCATCACATTCGACTTGGGAACCGAAGCGGCCCCGGGATCGATGGTTGAAATCGACGACTTCTTGACGCACACCGCGACCGTCCGCTTGCTGATCAAACCGGTCAATGACGCACCACAAGCTGACAGTCTGTCTCTCGAGTTGCTGGAATATGAAGAGTTCGTTGACGGGTCGGGTGATCCCAACCCGGTCGCGAAAAGCGATGGCAACGGCCTGAAAAACTTCACCAAAGACGACTTGCTCCGTCTCGGTGCCGCCGGATCGGCTCTGGAAGTCACTCCACCAGCTGACTTCCCGGCCTTGTTCAACGAAGATGCCCAAGACCTCCGAGTGATCCAAATTGGCGTGCCGGCAGCTGCCGTTGCTTCGATCGACGCTCGTCTTTTGACCTACGACGCGGTCACAGGGTTGGCACCGGTTCAAACCTTGGCCACGACGCGAGGCACGCTGACACTGACGTTCTCGTTGGTTCCGGATGCCGCCAGCCCAGGCAGCTTCTTGGCGGACAGCGGCGAGTTCGTGAGTGGGACTTACGAACCCAACGATGACTACAACGAAGAAGATCCATTCGCCCCCACGGATGCGACCGACCTGTTCACTTACTTCGTGGAAGACTTCTCGGAAATTCCTGTCCCAGGGGCAACGAACTTCCCTGGTGAATCGGCCAATAGCGTGGGCCACGGAAGCCTGACCAGTGCCGCGGCGACCGTGACGATGACCACTCATGCGGTCAACGATGCCCCTGAGTTCCCCACCTTCGACACGGTGACCTTCGCCGAAGACATCAACGACACCGGCGATGCCTTCAACACCGTCTTCTATGACATCTATGGTGAAGCCGTCATCGCGTCAGCGGACCCGAGCGTCCATGACTTGGATCCAGCCATCTTCGTCAGTCAGGCGACCGCCGAAGACGAACGCGGAAACGACAGCGGTGCCCTCGCGACTCAGTCGCTGAGCTTCAGCTACAACACGCTGTACGAACCAGCCGGAATGTTCGAATCGGCTCCGGTCCTCGATGAGTACGGCGTCCTGACGCTGACACCACGTGCCGATGCCTATGGTTACGCCGTCTACACGGTCACCATGACCGACGATGGAAAGTCATACGATCCAGGAACTGGAACCTTGGTCGATGACTTCCGCAGCATCACCCGAACCTTGACCGTGCACATCACACCGGTCAACGATGCCCCTGTCACTGTGGACCGGGCTCTGGAAGTGGAAGAAGCCGAAGAGTTTGCCAACGGAACCGATGCCCCCACCGG
>NZ_LECT01000020.1 GCF_001027925.1 Rhodopirellula islandica
GACGGCCCCATCCGGGGCGATACCCAGACGCCCGCCACCATTTATTTTTCGAACGTCCCAAGGGAGGGTGATAATAAACGCTTGGCAACACAGCACTTCAAAACTGCACGACCTCCTGGGCGGGCGGCGTTCTCAAGACGCCACTGCAGCGTCCGAAATCTGGCGAATCCGGCTGCGGCGTCTCATGCACCTGCCGACATCGCGGTCCTCGGGTGGCCCACGGGGCAAGCATGCGAGCGTCGTGGAACCATCTTGTTCAGGCGTACGCCGAACGCTCATGAAAGGCAAACCATTTGGTCGATCATTGAGCAGACAGTTCGCTGATCAGCAACCACGTTGAACGATTAGAAACCAGGGGGATTCAGGCTCGCTCTCGGAGGCCGGAACCTGTTTCAGCAAACGCATCCCTGACTCGCCTTCCCACTGCGACACTTGAGCATAAGCGGGGACTTGGACGTCCTCCGAATTCTTTTCTGCGGTTGCCAGCACTCAATTAGCCCCGACGCTTGGGTGCCTAAGTTGCCATTGGACGATTCCAAGGGAAATTCACGGGAATGCTCTTTACTCGGACCGCGGGGAAAGAATAATTCTCGCGTTACCCAGGAACCGAACGGAGATTGCTGACTCCGGTTCTTGGCCTTTTCTTCAGCATCGGATGTTACTCCCCTATCTGCAGGGATCCCCAGCAGGCACTCCACGCCTTGCCAGTTTTGACGTTAACGCCCTGACTTTTCTGATGGTCGATTCCGGCCTGAGTGAGGTTGCGTCCATCCCCACCCCAATCGAAAGATCCGTTCGTGAACGGCACGTTTGCATTGGTGGCATTTGCCGCCTCCGTGTGCGCTACCGCTATGGTCGAAGCGTACTGGTATCGTCGTCAACTTCTCAAAATCCCTTTTCGAATCCACGTCAACGGCACTCGCGGCAAGTCCTCGGTGACACGTTTGATCGCGGCGGGGCTGCGCTCCGGCGGCCTCCGAACCTGTGCCAAAACCACTGGCACACTGGCCCGAATGATCCTTCCCGATGGGAAAGAGCTGCCGATTTTTCGACCGGACCGCGCCAACGTCATCGAACAAAAACGAATCGTTCAAACCGCAGTCGGGCACAAGGCCGATGCGCTCGTGATTGAGTGCATGGCGCTGCAACCCTTGCTGCAATCGGTTTGTGAACTGAAACTGGTTCGTTCGACTCACGGTGTCATCACCAACGCTCGCGCCGATCACTTGGATGTGATGGGGCCGACTCGTTTGGATGTGGCCCGCGCCCTGTCCGCGACCACCCCCATCAGCGGCAACATGTTCACCGCCGAAGATCGCGCGGACAGTTTGTCTGTGATGAAAGAAGCCTGCGACGACCGCGGAAGCGAGTTGTTGGTCACCACGGCAGACGATGCCAACGAAATCACCCAAGACGAACTGGCCCAGTTCAGTTACCTGGAACACGCCGAGAACGTTGCCTTGGCACTCAAAGTTTGCCAGTCCATGGGCATCGCTCGCGACGTGGCCCTGCAAGGCATGTGGGAAGCTCAACCGGACCCGGGTGCGATGCGTGTGCACGCTCAAACCGTTCACGGCAACACGTGGCACTTCGTCAACGCGTTCGCTGCCAACGACCCGGAATCAACCACCCGAATCTGGGATGCGGCCTACAACTATTTCCCAGGTGTCACCCAGCGTGTGTTGGTCATGAACTGCCGCGTCGACCGCGCCGATCGCTCGACCACCATGGCCGAGGCCGTGGCGACTTGGGCACCCGCGGATCGCTATGTGATCATTGGATCGGGCACGGACATCTTCCTACGGCGATTGCTCAAACGTGGGATTCATCCTGACAAAGTCATTTGTTTGGGGAATGCGGCTGGTCCCGAACTGGTTCAGTCGGTGTTGGAATCGTTTCGCCGCGAACAACACCTGGCAACCGCTTCCCAATCGCAATTCCATGTTGGAACAGCAGTCGCTGAACCTGTGGAAGCAATGGAACCCTCGACCATGATGCTGATGGGAATCGGCAATGTGGCCGGGCCCGGCATGGAATTGGCCGATCACTTCGGACAGGACCAGGGGTGGGAACGTTTCCGCACGCCTGTGACACATCCGGCACGAGTCTTGGAGATGGTTTGAGATGGAATGGCTCGCTTTGTCGATCGGCATTGGCCTGATCGTCAGTTTGATTTTCACCGAAGCGTTTGGCCTCAGCGTCGGCGGGATGATTGTCCCGGGTTACTTGGCACTGGCGTTCGATCAACCGGCGACGATCATCGCCACGATCGCTGCCGCTTTGGTGACGGCCTGGGTCGTCTACCAGATCGATCGCTGGGCGATCCTGTTTGGTCGTCGGCGAGTGGTGCTGACGATGGTGGTTGGATTTGCGATCGCAGCGACGCTGCGGTCCATGGTGGAACTCGCTTTCCCAGCGATGCCGGTCGGCGTTGCCTTGGAAGCGGGCACGTCCGCTGCCTCCATGATGATGGCCGGAACCACGGTCATCGGTTTTGTCATTCCAGGGTTGGTCGCTCTCTGGATTGCTCGCAGCGGCGTGGTGCAAACGTTGTCGCCGCTGGTGATTGCGACGTCTTTGGTCTACTTGGTCCTTGTGACGGCAGGTGTTGAAACGCTGGTATGAAGAAACTGTATTACCGCCCTCAGAAAATCTCGTCGGGTTCGCTGTTGTTCCTCGCCGCCCTTTCGGTGGCAACGGTTCTCGCGCTTCGCGCCATGCCCCATCAAATGGGCGGATGGAGCACGATGGTGGCCAGCCTGTACGGCATCCCGGATCTGAAAGACCGCATGCTGGAAGCATCCGAACGGGCAGACATCGCCTTCGACGCGATCCATGCCAAGCGTTTGGAACTCGGCCACCCGCTGCTCGATGCGCAGGACCCAGCCGACACCGGGATGGTTGGCCCCTCGATGTCCGCCGTGACCACTTTGCCGGGTCACCTGCCTGCCAAGCAAACATCGATCAATCCAAACTTCGCCGCGGTTGCCATGCGATTGCTGGTCGATGCCGGCGTTCGGCCTGGCGATCGCATTGCGATTGGGTGCACCGGATCCTTTCCCGCTCTGAACATCGCGGTCTACAGTGCCGCCGAATCGTTGGGAGCTCATCCGACCATCATCAGCAGTGCGGCCTCCAGCCAATTTGGCGCGAACTCACCGGACATGATGTGGCCGGACATGGAAAAACTGCTGGCCGACCAAGGCATCTTGGCCTACCGCAGCTTGGAAATTTCACGCGGCGGTTTTCGCGACCGCGCTGCGGGGATGACCGATGACACTCGCGAGATCTTGGACGCCGCGATCAAGCGAAGCGGGGTGCCGATCATGGACAGTGTCGACGACGCCGATGCCATCGAGCGACGCATGGTTGCCTATTCCAAAGCCGCGGAAGACGAAACCTACGCCGTGTACATCAACGTCGGCGGTGGAGACGCATCCGTCGGCGGCACGGAAGGCAACAATAGCATCGGCGAAGGTTTGATCTCTCCCAAACAACTCGTCACCATCCAAAAGAAGGCTGGTTCCCCGGAGGCCGTTGACTGTGTCGCAACACGGTTCCTGGCGTCGGGTGTGCCGGTGATCAACATGATCAACGTGGTGGCGTTGGCAAACCAATACGGGCTGCCAATTGCATCGGCAACCAAGGTGGAAGTCGGTCAAGGGATGGTTTACACCATCATCGACCCACGTCGAGTGCTGGCATTGATCGGGATCTTCTTCATCACGGCAGCCACTGCGATTGTGGTCAAACCGCCGCATCGATTGACGAAGTGGTTGCAACAACGAGGTTGGTTCGGCGACCAGCCCAAAGATCAGCCGCAATACATGGTCTGATGGGGCGACGACGGACGCGTCCCTACAATGGGAACGCGTCTTCTTCTTCCTGTTCGGCGTACAGCGGCATGTGCCGGTAGTACACCTCGAGGATCATTGTTGCGAACGAAGTGGCGGCCAAGCGGCCGCCTTCTTTGGGGCCGGTGTGCGTTCCGGCTTGTGGGAAGTACCAACTGCCTTTGCTGCCACCGGATTGCGATTGAGTTTCCACCAACCAATCCCGCAGCTCCGTGTTGAACTTGTCCCATTCTGGGCCACCAACATGCCGCAACACTTGGGCAGCGTAGTAGTCGTAATAGATGTTGTCCTTGCGAACACCAATGTCGACCAACGTCTCCACGCCCTTTTGCAATCCGGGGTGATTTTTATCCCAACCCAAGTACATGCGGCACAACAACCCTGCGGCGGTGCAAGCCGGGCGGACTCGTGTGGAAGGCGACTGATAACCGTACATCGCACCCCCGTTGGACTGGACCTTGTCTAAAAACAAAGTCGATCCGTTGATGGTCTGTGGCGGCACAATCAGGTGCCCCATGTAAGCGCTTTTCAGCGCCATCACTTGCCACCCCACCACGGACGTGTCACCGCCCGAAGCATCGCGGGGCTGATAACGCCATCCACCGTCTGCACACTGGGAGGTGACGATGTAATTGATCGCTTGCTGAGTCGGAACGGCAAGCGCGGGGTCCTCGGTCATCGCATAGGCTTCGCTGAGAACGATCGCCGCCAAGCCATGCGAGTACATCCCGTTGCCAGCTGATTCCGACAAATCCAACACGGGCAACCCGCGGACCGTGCCTTTCTTTCCGTTGGCGATCAAAAACAACAAACCACCTCGGACGACATTCTTGAAGTCACCCGAGTAGTGCGTTTGCCCGGCACCTAAGAACGGCAGCAAAGCCATCGCGGTCGCTGCGTTGACAGCTCCGACTCGCTTGGGTTCGCCGGGGTCGCCGCACTTGCCGTTGCAAACCAGGTTGTGTTGAAACGTCCATCCGCCGTTGGGTGCTTGGTGAAGAGCCAACCACTTGAGTGCCTCGGTGACCGCCGCTTCGCTGGCGGCCGACCCGCCATACTCCCGCAACAGTTTCTTCTTCATGTCCACCGAACGGCTGTCCATTGCGGTCATCGAAACCGACGACAACGTTTGCAATGTCTGCGCGACGGGAGCCATGTCGGACGCCAAATCCGTCATCTCCATTGGCACCGAAGGCATGTCCATCGCCACATCGACCTGCATCGTTTCGGTTGTATCAAGGGCTTCGGAAAGCTCCACCTGTTCGGTGAACTCTTCCATTTCAACCATGTCACCGGGATCAATCTGTTCGATTTGGAACTCTTCGATCTCAGGGCCTTCTTCACCGTTCGATGTCGCCGACAACACGTTGATGATTTTGACGGGGTCGGCAAACGTGACCAAACCGAGAATCAAAATCACACCGATGTGGAACAGCGTGCTGATCAACCAAGCGGGAGCGGCTTTCAAGAATCCCATGCGACGGCGTGGGGCAGCCTCTTCCGCACCTGGCGTTTCATCCGCCAAGGTTGCGTCGACAAGGTCGTGATCTGGCAAGGACGTTTCCGAAACCGTGGCCATCAATCATCCCAAATGAAGAGGAGTCAAATCTTTGTCCTGACAAGTGGAACGCATGGGCCTTGGTCAATGACGATCAAGACGAGTCATTCCAACAAACACACGGCACAACATCGATGAAGTCAATCCATCCAAGATGCGAGAAGGTGCCGTTTCGGACGCTTTCATTGTAGCTGAAACCGCATGAATCGCCGTCAAACGATTCCTGTGTGAAAATAGAACGCAGCAATCGATGAAATGTACCCGGCGCAATCGATGCGTCCGGCCCCCCGGGTGGCTAAAACAGACAAGCAAGTCACCCCCTACTGGAGTGACTTGAGCTTGGCGAAGCGATCCGCAAGCGGAAGCAAACGCTCGTCCCGAATCGCGTCCATGTGACCTCGCCAAGTCGCATTGGAATCGGGCGTTGAGTAGCCCAACCCACCCGACATTGCGAGATCAATGGTCTCGTCATCGGCAACGCCCGTCTCCGCAATCGCTTGGGCTTCACGCCACATGGCGGCCGCGAACATGTCGGCGACCAAAGAAATGTCACCGTTGATTTCTGCCGCACCAAAGTCATCGCGGGAATAGCGATCGACAAGCTCACTTGCCTCTGCGGAGAGTTCGTCCCCCGCCCGCACGCCATCCTCTGCGTAGTTGTAAAACCCTTTGCCTCCAGCCACGCCGAGCAGGGAACGTTTGACCATCGCAGGCAACAGCGGCGAAGGATCCATCCGGTGCGGGAACGATTGCCAAACCACTCGCCCACCATCAAACGCGGTCCGCGGACCGATCAAGTCAATCAATTCGAACGGCGACATCGGCATGCCATAACGCAGCGCCGCTTCGCGAATGGTGGCGGCCGACACGCCAGCGCACAACAACTGCATCGCAAGATTCAAATACGGAGCCAGCATACGATTGACAACAAACCCCGGCGAATCCAAGACTCGCAGCGGAGCCTTTCTCAAGCGCCGAACGTGTTCTTCGCAAACTGCGATGACCGCTTCCTCGGTTCCGGGATGCACAATGATTTCCGCTGCGTGGCGTCCCACCACGGGCATGAAAAAGTGCATCCCACAGAACCGTGAGGCATGCGTGTTCATTGCACCGGCGATCTCACCAATCGGCAAAGTCGAGGTGTTGGTGGTCAAAATCGGTGATCGCGAAAACCAGTTTTCAACCTCGGCAAAGAACGCCTGTTTGATCGCCAGTTTTTCGGCGATTGATTCGATCACCAACCAAACCGGAACAGCATCCATGTTGATCGTAGGGTTGTCCGGCACCTTGGGCATCAGGTGCACAATCGGAATCGGGACCAACGCTCCCCACGGCGACGCCGAATCGGCTGTCCCGTCGGTCCGCTGGAGCACTGCATCGCAGGCTTCTGACAGCACCGCTTCATCCCGGTCCGCCATCCAGACTTCGCATCCTGCCAACAGATGATCTGTCGCAATCGCGCGGCCGACGACTCCCGCGCCCACCAACAACACTCGAATCGATTCCGCCACGATCAGCGAGTTCCTGCGGCGTTGTCGCTCGACTCAGGCTTCGCTTTGACTTCGCCGGCCTTCTCAGCGGAATCTTGGGCGGGCTTTTTTGCTAACGGCAAAATCGTTTCGTCCGGGGGCGTGGTCGCGTTGGGATCGTTTTCAAACTGCGGTACCAAGACCAACCGAACCGAAGTCGCTTGTTCGGGAATGTGCTCGGTGAACGCGACAAACAACAGATTGCCGGCTTGGGCACTGCTGGAAAATGGCACATCTAACATCGCACTGCTGAAATTGGACACGCAGATCATGTCACCTGAATCAGCGGAGTAATGCGTGACCTTGTCGACCGGGTCCGTCCAGAGCTGGCTGCCTGCGAACACCCACTGCTCAGCCAATGCCTTCTTGGACTCGTTGTTCTGAACCCAAGTTCTCGCGTCAGCCACTTTGAACGCTCCCTTTTCATCTCGCCAAGTCACCCAGACAGCGACCGGTTGGCCGGTTGGCGGTTTGAATTCCGGGTCGTAAGAAACCGGCGTCCCAGATTTGGTTCCCAGCGCCAGCAACGCCGCATGAACTTCTTTGCTTTTCGCGAAGGCAGCGACAACCGATTCGTGTTCCTTGGTTCCAACCGGGCAAGCGAACATTTCCAATCCACCGTTTCGCATCGTCACGTAGCCATCGAGATAGGCCCGCTTGGCTTTTGGATCGATCCACAAATCGGGAAGCTTGGTGATCTGTTTGGCGTTCGGAGGCGCGGCGTATTTGTCCGCCATTGCACGCATCTGCCGATCCCACTCTTCCAACTCGGCTCGAATGGCTGCGTCATCGTTCGGATCGGGATCATCCGCCGCCGGAATTCCAAGCGAACGTTCATTCACCTTTTCCGTGGCTGGCTCGGTTTTGCCGGAGTCGTCTTGAGCCGAGGCGATCGACGCCCCCGCGTTTCCGAGCAACGCGACCAGGATCACCACCAGCCACCCGCTGCCCCCCCGAGAATGTCTCAATAGACCGGCGGAGAGAACTTCGCCGCTCACCAACCCAGGCAAGGTCCCTGGATTGGTTGCCAAACGAGACCGGCGAACGTCTGAAACAGATTTCATGAACATGAATTTTTCAATCACTCAAATGCGGGGAGTCTACAACTGGCGCCGCCCGGTTAGACTGCGTGGCCAGTCGATTCGTCGATCGTTCCATCGATTATTCCCTGCGTAGCACCTCGGGTCCATGACACTGACCAAACCGCCATCCAAATCGAACTCGCCCCGAAAAAAAGCCTCGGAGGCTGGCTCCACGTCCACCGACGGGACCACCAGTCTCACGCCGATGCCTGACGCAGCGGCGTGGCAGAGCCTGCGCAAAAAGATCGAGTCTCGCCGCCAACGTCAAAACGCCACCCGATTGTACGGCGACGATGCCATCGACGGCCAAATTTACCATTGGGGATTGGCGGCGCTCCTCAATGGGCCCGTCGATGCACTCAGCCATCAATTGGCAATGTTGGCTACCGTCGAGCCGGACCGCGCGTCCTCCACCGACACGGATTTGATTCCCGCTGCGGAACTTTTCTTGGAAGCCTCGCGGGACGGGCGTTCGGACGTGGCCGGCGACGTCGGCTGCATCCTTTGGGCCTCCTCGCTTCCCATCCTGACTTCGACTTTGCCATTGGAACTTTGGTGGAATCTGCTGGCGGAACTGCAACGACGCGTCGCTTCCACACTGGCCCAAGACGAACCTCAGTCGCCCCATCACTTGTTGTTGGCCGGTGAAGTTGGACTGACCCTGGCGCATCGTTTGGCGGATATCCCCAGCTGCGCCGCGCGCGGAAAACCATCCTCTTCAGCCGTCCAAGCCTACTTGGATCACGAAGAAACGATCGACGAGGCCTTGCGAACCCCGCACGCTTTGCGAGCCATCATGGCATCGATCATCCGCTGCGAAGAAACGATGCGAGCCGTCACAAAACGTAAGTTCAACCCAACGCATCGGTCGACTGCCGAAGAACTGGCCGGCTGGATTGCCGCGACTTCGCGTGTCGATGGATCGCCCGTGCTATCCAAGACAACCGCCCAGGATGTCGCTCTGGATCACGTCGGTTTGGTTTCGCGAACCAAGCAGCCAGCGAAGAAAAAGAAGTCCACTTCAAAAACCAAAAAAACCGTTCGCCCGATCGCTCCCGCCGGTTTGATGGGACGAGCGATGCAGTACGACACCGATTCCTTGCTGCCCGCGTTCTCAGCCTCCTTGGGGCAAAGCCAAAGTGGCGGCCGCTTGGCCTGGGAAATCTCGCTTCCCGAATCAATGTGGCACAGCGATGTGGCCGGTTTGGTCGCGATGTTGCCGGAGTGGGATGTGCGCCGAGGGCGAACCTTCATCGACTACAGCGATGAAGTGATGCGAATCGAAATCATGGGCGGACGCCGCACAATTTTTCGCGGTCCACTGCAAACCACCGTCGAACTGGACGGGGTCAGCCAACATCCCAAAGGGGCTTGGCAAGCGACGTGCGAATACACCGACGATGACGTTCACTACCTAGAACTGGAACAATCCTTCACCGGTGGTGTGGTTCTGCAACGACAGTTCATGATCATTCGCGATGACCGTTGCGTGATGGTGTCCGACACCGTGTTGCCAGCCCAATCCGATCCCAACTCAACCGCGTCTTCGGATGCAACCGAGCAAGGAGCCGACGGCACGCCCAGTCCCTTTGGTTCCCTGGCTGATGTCCAGATCCGCTGCGTGACCCGTTTCCCGGTTTGCGAGGATGTCTCCGCGATTCCAGACGAGCAAACGCGTGAGGTCTATTTCCACGACAACAAACGTCGTGCGATGATGTTGCCACTGCCGGCAGCCGAGTGGCGTATCGGGCCCACCGACTGCACGGCCGATCCCAGCGACACCGAGACCGAATCCAACTCCGTCATTGTGACGACCACGGGAATCGGGGCCGTCTACAGCCCCATTTGGTTCGATTTCCAATCTCGCCGCTTCCACCGCCAACGAACGTGGCGAACACTCACCGTCGCCGACGAGTTGCAACTGATCCCTCGCAACATCGCCACGGGATTCCGAATTCAAATCGGCAGCGAACAATGGATGATCTACCGTTCACTGCTCGGCCGTCGGCCTCGTTCGGTGCTCGGCAAACACTTGGTCGCCGACTTCTTCGCAGGACGGTTCCATCCCGGTGACGGAGGCGTGGAAGAACTCGTCACCGTCGACGATGCGGTCCAGGAGTAACGAACCGAACGGCAAGCTCAATCCAGTTCAGCCAACCGACCAGCAACCGCCTGAATCGCCAAGTCGATCTGCCATTGGGAATGGTCGCGATCACCGGCAACGTTGCTGATTCCGCGAACGACCATGCACGGGGTCGATGTCATTCGGCACGCCATCGCGACGCCAAACGCTTCCATGTCTTCCGCGATCACTGCCTCAGCCGGAGGCGAACCGGCCAGACTTCGACGACGACTCGCCAGGGCCGCCTCCGAAGACGCGGCGCAGACGCTGACCAGCGTGTTGATCGAATGGGCCGTCTGATCAGGAACAGGCAGTTCCAAGCGGTCACCGATTGAATCGGATGACTGCCCGTCGGTGCCTGCCCACTGTTTCCATGCCAGCGAATCCGCGGAAACAAACGCGTTGCCTTCCCCCACGCCGATCCCATCGCAAATCACACCTGCGAACCAGTGTGCTGAACCGACCGCTGCAGAATCGGATAAACCGCCCGCGATTCCGGCCAAGATGACTCGCTCCGGTTGATGGACCTGAATCGCTTGCATGGTGGAGGCAGCAGCAGCCACTAAACCGAACCCGCACAACTCGCAGTGCCAACCTCGGGAAGCCAGTGCAAGGGAGTCCGAATGGCTCAGTAGCTTCGAGCGTTCACCCGAAGTTGGAATCAATAGCAGAGTGGACTTAGCGTCCGCCACGACGAATTTCCGAGCCTGCAAACCGAATTTGGAAGCGATAAATCTTCTTGGTCACGCAAGTGATCTTGCCGGTCTGCAAATCGAAGTGATCCGGGGTCTCCGCCAGATTGATGTTGGCGACCGCGCGGAAACCACGCTCGGCAAACACATCGATCACCATCGCCAATGTCATGGGGTCTTCGAAGATCGGGTCTTCACTGTTCACGACTGCCAAACCAGCAATCGCGTGACGACGCACAATTGGCATGAAGCGACTTTGAATGATCTCAATCACATGCTGGAACAATTCTTTGTGTTCCAGTTGATACCCATCCAGACGACGGACCAGTTCCTGACGTGCGTGAACGCCAAGTTCGGTTGCCAAAGGCAGGTGCCGGACCGCGTCGTAGGTTTCCGGGTCCAACTCGAGCGACGATTGGTATTCCAATTCACTGCGGATGTTGCGTTCGACTTCTGCGATGTCGCCGCCCGCATCGATGAAGTGGTAGTGGTAAATCTTCTTCAACGACTGCAGTGCGTCCCAGGTTTTCTCCTTGAACACGCGATACCGTCGTTTTGCGGCGGTGGGATCGAGGTCCGTCAAACGCAGCTCAAGGGGCTCACCGTCGTTCTCGGTTTCGACCCGTTCGTTGTGTTCGGCGATCTTCCGACCACGCAGCAACTGCCGTTCGATGCTGGTCTTTTCGTCGATGAACAACACCACCGCGTGAACGGTGGGTTTGCGGAAATTGATCGCCAGCGGCGTCGAATGATATTCACGATAAAGCTGATTCATTTTCTGAACCAACTGATGCAGACACTCCACTTGAACGCGCGTTCGCGGGAACCCGTCCAAGATGCATCCGTCGCGGTACTCTTCTTCCAGAAGTTTGCGGAACAAAATCCCGACGACTTCGGTGTCGCCGACCATGCCACCAGCTTCTTTGATGCGTTGGGCTTCGGGCGTGTCGAGCAGACTGCTGACCACAATCGGATCGCAAGTCAAACCGCGTGCCTTGGAGATGAAACCGCTGTTGGTTCCTTTCCCCGACCCCGGTGCACCGCCCAACAGAATCAACTCTTTGGTGAACCGCAAATTTTCGCGGCCGTACTCTTCTTCCAAGTCATTCCAGACGTTGGTGAAAATCACGTGGGCGTCTTTGACCTCCAGATCTTCCACGGAATGTTCTGCCGCGGCAGCGACCGCTTCATCGGTCACCAGTTGAGACGCTTGGTCTTCCACCACGCCGGAGCCCGTGGGTGGCAAATCAGCGTCCGAATTTGAGATTTCGGGAGCTTCGTCCAGTGAGTCCATGGCAGCAACAGGATTCATACAAGGCGGAAAAAATGGAAGTCAACACCCCGCATCCTAACCAAGGAACGATGCCCCGCGAAGCGTCATTCACTCTGGCGAAGCCAGATGGACGATGGGATAGGGCGTAAAATCCGTTGCAACCCGCAAAGTGATTGGTTGGGAAGGATCGGCCCCCAAACGGGGTTCATTTTTCAACGTCAACCAAACCTTGTCTTTGCCCAAAATTTGATTCCTCAACACGCGAGCGAACCCGGGCTCGATTCCATCGCGGTGTGTCCCCATCACCTCATCGCCAATCTCGCGAATGATGGGTTCCAGTCGATCGCCCGCCGTTCGCAACTTTTCGCGAGCCTCGGGGGACGTCCAGACATCCACCCAGACCTGGCGGAGGCGATCGTTGTCAACCACCGCTTCCATCACGATGGTCCGCAGCAAATCCCGCGCTTCGTCGTCCTGCACGATTTGCAAAGCGACTTTGCCAAGCCGATCTCGCAAGACTTCGTTGGCGGCCAAATCACGCAGGATCGCTTCCACTGCCTCGGTGATTTCATCCGAGTGTGCCTCCACGATCGGGACCACTTCCTGTTCTACAAATCGCGACCACTCCTCCCGCACCAACTCCCGTTCGGGAAGGGGTGCACTGTCGTACAAGGCACGCCAACCAAATCGCCACAGCGAGGCTTTTCCCCAAATTTCACGACCAATCGTTTCCGCCGGCTCCCGCCCATGAAGACGCAGCACTGGCAAGACCTCCGTCCGAACCAACGGCACCATCTGATCCTGCACGATCTCTTCCCGAAACCGAGCGGTGATGGATTCCAACTCGACGTCGTGGCGTTTCAGCGACGCAGCCAGTTCGGATTCGATCACGGGCAAGCTTTGCCGAAACGTTTCGAATACCAACGGCAACATTGCTTCGCTGATTTCTTCCCCGTGTTCCCGCATCGCCGCTGAGATCTGTCGCGCCAATTGTTCCCGCTTGGGTTTCGGCAGCAACGTCGCGATCACATCATCGACTTTGCCCGACGAGCGATGCAGGGTTGCGTCAAGTGATTGCTCGGGATCCCAGAACGGGCTGACCGAATCGAGATCCATGGGTGCGTACAACGTCAGCGTCACCGTTTTTGCGTCTGGATCAACCTGCCCAACGTGCCCCACCTGATGCCACTGATCTCGATCCATGTCCTTCGCAAACGCTGCGTCACCCATGCTCAGAGCCGACGTCGGATCCGACAGGACCACCGATTGCGTTGGTGTCCAAACGGCTGACACCAAGGGGCGGGCACCACCGCGTGAGGAAGCGATCAACCAACCGCCGCCGATCACCAAGCACGCCAACCAGAACGCTGCGCCCAAAAAACGAGTGGTCTGCGTTGTCATGCCGAATCTTTCTTGAGAGCTCGCAGTCGGTCGACGTAAACCGCCGCGACAATGATCACACCCAACAAGATGTTTTCAATGTGGTTTTCCAATCCCAACGAGGTGCAACCGTGAGCGATCACGCTCATGATCAACACCCCGCACAACGTTCCGACCACGCTGCCGCGTCCTCCCAGCAATGATCCACCGCCGATCACCACCGCAGCGATGATCTCCAGTTCCAATCCCATCCCCGCCGACGCGTCGCCTTTTCCGAGCCGGGCGATGTCGACACAGCCTGCCAAACCAAACAACGCACCCGCGATCACGTAGACCAAAATCTTGGTTTGACGGACCTTCACACCGCACAATCTCGCCGTCGCTTCACTGGATCCAATCGCGAACACGTGACGGCCAAACACCGTTTGATGCATCAGCAGTGCGGTCGCGATCGCCAAAGCAACGGTCAACCAAACACCCCAACCAAAGTTGGGCATCACCGGGTAGGCGATCCATTCCGGACTGGGAAACGGCGTCACCGATGCCCACAACCACTCAGGGATTGTTTCTGCCGGAGGTGTGATCGTGCCGCCCTGATCCGACAGGCTTTTCCCCAATCCCATGAAGATCGTCATCGACCCCAACGAGATGATGAACGGGGTCAGCCTCAGTCCCGCGATCAAGACACCGTTGAACAACCCGCACAGTGCGCCCGCGCCGACCGCCATCGCCAGCGCCGCGAAAATCGACCATTCGTTGTCGAGCGTCAGTGCCGCGACACAGCCACACAAGGCCGCGGCAGTTCCCGCGGACAAATCGATGCCG
Organism: Rhodopirellula islandica; assembly: GCF_001027925.1. NCBI lineage: Bacteria > Pseudomonadati > Planctomycetota > Planctomycetia > Pirellulales > Pirellulaceae > Rhodopirellula > Rhodopirellula islandica. Next base: position 14,316 of record NZ_LECT01000020.1, read on the forward strand.
CCACTGACGATGATCAAGGTCATTCCCAGCGACGCGATGCCGATTTTGACGCTCTGAACGCCCACCAATCGCACGGATGCCATGGACGCGAAGTTCCCATCGCTCCCGGTCACCCATTCCGCAACGGCAAAGAACAGGACCACGATCACCAACGCCAACAGGGGTCCAGCGGTATTCAATCCTCGCTTCAACAACGCAGTGGGTTCCTTATGAAAAGATGACAGACGCGAATCAGGCGGGCTTTTGCCGCTCAACCCGGCTTCGCAAACGCAAGCAGAGCAGTGTACCAGCGCAAACGCTCCGGATCAGTTGGGTTGTGCGGCTTGCAGGGCCGTCCTGGCAAACATGGGAAACCTTACCGGCAATTCGCCTCAGCGAAACGGCAACGACTGGTCGATCGTTTCGGGTAGGCGGCAATTGGCAAGGATGTCAAGCCATTGTTGACTCCCCTCCCTTGTCATTCACCCAGTACCTGCTGTGTCCAGAAACCCATCCAATTTTTTGCGTGTCCATCGTGGCGATCATGCAACGGATTCTGCCAAGCTTGCTTCCAAGCAAAAGCAGATGAAGTCGCATAGCAAACGTGCGTTGGTGACTTCCGGTGACGCTCATCGTTTGGCCAATCAAGCCAACGAGTTGGCGGATCACTTGCAGGCACAGCAAGCGGTCCTGCGTCAGCAGCAAGTGGAACTGGCGATCCAAGCCACCTTGGCGGCCGGTCAGTCCTCGCGTCCCGATCCGACCGATAGCATCGATCGGCTGCTCGGCGACGCGACCTTGGCGACCGGCACCACGGCGGCGGCGGTGTACTTGCTCGACGACGAAACCGAGTTCCTGGCAACTCGATTTGTATTCGGCTTGTCACCCGCCGAACGCTTGGGTTCCCAGCGGCCACTTCGTGGTGCTCGTGGTGACTTGGAAGCCATGGTCAAAGGCTTGGTCGCGATTGACGACATGGACCTCGGCCCGATCAGCACGTGGCGTTCTCCGGAACCCTTCCCCTCCGGAATCTGCGTGTGTCTGGGTGAAGCCGAGATGCCAATTGGCACGATGTGGTTGTATGCCGCCGCTGTGACGGCATTCAACGACGTGCACACCGCCGCGGCCCGTTTGGCCGCATCCAACCTGCAGCAAACGTTGCTCCGCTTGGCAGAACAAGAAGCCGCACCGGATTCCTCCATCCGGTTGATTCTGCCCAGCGACGTGACCCTGGATCATTCCCGTGATGTCTCGCCCCCACCCAACGAGACTCATGACGACATGGAAATGATCTGGGAGAACAATCCCACGAGCAACGCCGCTGCCCCCGTCGAGGAAAACTCCGATGGTGTTGTCCCTCCCGACACCATCGCGCCCCCAGCGGGTCTCATCGGCTGCCCTCCCGCCGATGAGTCCGCGTCCGTGATTGGCCCGATCGCGGAAGATTCCTCCGATGAAGTCCCTCGGAAAGTCCCCTCGAGGGACCACCTGGATTTGATCGACGACGAGAGTTTGTTGGATGCGGCCCTGGAATCCGCCATCGAAGCCCAACTGGTCAAAAGCGACGAATTGATCGCCGACCTGCAACGCGATTCGGATTTCCACGCGGAACCCGAGTTCGGGCTGTATGCCGAAGAAGAGGATGACGACGCCATTGACGATGCTCCGGTGCCGGCCCAGGACGCCGACGCAGAACAATGGCCGCTGCTGTCCGGTTACGACGAAGAAACAATGCGTCTGGCAGCCAAATTGGACATCCAGGACGCTCAGTTTCTAGCCGGTGAATACGACCCAACCGAGATCGACCAGTTCGACGCCGATGCGTTGGAGTTTCACCATGGTTGGGACAACGAGGAACTGGATCGCAACGTCGTCGACGATGAGGAATCCATGTGCAGTGACTTCGTCGACACCAGCGACGACGAAGAAGAGGATGATGACGGGAACATCGTTTCGTTTGATCTGTCACCCGACTCGAAGCCCACTCGAGAATCGGAAACAATCGAGGCAATCAACGATATCATCGCCCTCATCGATGACTTCGATGCGGACTTCCCCACCCGTGCACCGGAGCACGACAAGGGCGACGATTCGATCCTCACGAATCAAGCGATCGCCGAGGAAATTGAATCCGAAAACAGTGACTTGGCTCAGCAAGTTTCGATTTGGCAGCACCAAACGCTTCCGATGGGCACCAAGATCTGCCCGTCTTGGTACGCCGATGGGATGATTGAATCGCCGTTGGATGTGGCTCAAAGTTGGCACCACTGGGACATTTTGCCCGATGGACAGATTGCCATCGCAATTTGCCAGCCCAACGGCGGGGCGACTGCGAAGATCGATCTCAGCAACGTGATGGATGTGACCGTCATCCGAGCCGCCTTGCAGGCTCACATGGGTTACCGGCATCAACCTGCCGATGCGGTCCGCCGAGCCTACGACACGCTGTTCCAAATTCGCGATCACTCCTTCGCAGGCGAAGGGCATGGCAACGTTTCCTTGCTGTACGCCCACATCGATCCTGAAACGGGAGAAACGAGAATGGCGTCGACCGGGGACTGGTCGACGCTCGCGATCTCGAAGTTTGGATACCGGCCCGTCGGATGGTTGGACCGCGAATCCGATCGCAACCATCGTGATCTCGGAACCAGCGACCCGGAAACAACCTGTCTCGGCAACGTTGATATCACGAGCAGCCACCTGCACTTGCAACAGGGCGAAGTGTTCTTGGTCGCGGGCTGCCAATGGATGGGACTGCAACCGGCAACCGGTGTCCCCGGATACCCGCAGCATCAAATCGGAACCGCGATCACCCAAGCCATGCGGGAAGGCAAAGTCAGCCCCCTGGCCGCCCTCCGAACTTGGATGGCCCAGACGACGCTCAATGGCGAACGATCCGCCATGGCACTTCACCGAATGGGATGATCGGCGAACGACCAGAGATCGGTCACGTTCAGATGTCGATCACGCTCGCGACGGGCAAGACAAAGATCTTGCCGTCGCCGATCTGGCCTTCCGTTCCGGTTCGCGAAGCGTTGCGAATGATCTCGACCACCGGCTCTAAATCGTCGTCGTCGATCACCATTTCAAACGTGACCTTTCGCAACAAATCGATTTTGTATTCGTTGCCGCGAAACAACGCCGTTTGTCCACGCTGACGACCATAACCGAGCGCGTCCCCCACGATCGTGTCGCTGAAGCCCGCTTCATCGAGAGCGGACTGAACGTTGGAAAGTTTGGTCGGTTGAATGATGGCTTGAATCAAAATCATAGCGTCACCGTTTGGCCAGTCGTCATGGATGTTTCCATCGCCTCCAACATCCGCTGCGTTTCCAACGCTTGCCGATGATACTCCGCCCACGGAGGCGATGGCGAATCCCAAAGCTGTTCGTCGTCGCGTGTCGCGTGGATCCAACCGATCAATCGCGAAATCATGTTGTGCTCTTGGTGGCATTCGCAACTGAAGGGATGCACCTTGCCCGATGCCTCGTGCACCCAGCCCCGCGCCGGTTTATCAGGCCAAGGCCGTGTGAAATCATCACATACAATGGATGCTTCTTCCCCCGCGATCTCAAACCATTTTCGCGTCGAGGTGTCAAACGCGCACGACATCGTCGCCGACACGTCGCGGGGAAAATTCATCATCGCAGTCACGCGGTATGGCACGCCGCCGCGCATCACCGCTTGCGCGTTCACCGTGAGCGGCAACGCCTCGTTGGCGAGGCGTAAAATCCCGGCCGCATACCACCCCAAATCCAGCAGGCACCCGCCACCCAGCGAAGCGTCTTGGCGGTGGTCGCCCGATTGGAACGGATTGAAAAACGAAACCGCCGAACTGACGTGACGCAGTGCCCCGAGTCGAAAGTCCGCTTCGCCTTGTGGAACGGTTGCACCTTTGACCCACTGACGAAACATGTCCGTGCGGTCGTGATGCAGCCAGGCGGTTGCATCGAGCCAATGCACGCGGGCCTGCGTGCAAGCGTCCGCCATCGCTTGAGTCGCCGGAACCGTCGTCGCCAACGGCTTTTCACACAACACATGTTTGCCAGCCGCCGCAGATGCAACCATCCATTCCGCATGCAACGACGGCGGCAACGCCACGTACACCGCATCCACATCGTCACGAGCGATCAAGTCCGCGTAACCGGACACGGCCTGGGCGATCCCATACGAATCAGCGTACCAACGCGCCCGCTCAGAAGTCCGACTGGCGATCGCGGTCACGCTCGCCCCCGGCGTCGATTGCAGGTCGGCAACCAACCGGCGAGTGATCCGGCCGGTGCCCAAAATGCCAAACCGGATCGGCTGGCGGTCGTCTTCCGTGAGGGTGGGTGCTGCCTGCAAAGGTTCGGTCGTTGCGTGGGAGGGAACGGATGTCATGGCGAAAGCCTAGCCGATCCCCCGGGCAATCGGCACCACCGGTCGGACCGTTCCTCTCATCGCAAGGAAACGGCTCGAATTCCATTTTCTATCTTGCCATTCCGAGCACTGCCCCCCCTGCGTGCTAACTTTCCTACGGACGGAATTCTTTCTCGACGTATGCCCGATGGATCGATGAAAACGCAAACGATCATGAACGATCAAAGCCCCCGCAATGGCCTGCACGCCATTGCCGGTCGCTTGCGTTTTGCCTCGCTGGCCTGCGTTCTTTTTTCGGCACTGCTTTCCTCCGGTTGTGCCAACCTGCGTTTGCCCGCGATCAATCCCACGGGCGAAACCCTGTTTGCACCGCTGCCCACCACGACCAGCCTCGCTCTGCCCGGTTGCCTCGATGATGGCAGCTGTGGTTGCCTGGGTTGCCTTCGAAACCTGGGCACCTGCTTGAAATCCCCGTGCTTGGGAATTCCCAACTCGGCATTCCCCGAGCCCGAAGATCCGCCCAAGTGCGTTGATCCCAATGCCCAAATCGGCAGCGGCGTCGCGAACACCGGACCTTGCGTTCCCGGCCCCGGCTGCTCAGGCGATTGCCTGACTGGACCTCCGGCTGTTCTTTATGGCACCGAAATCACGGCTCAGAAAGCTTGCCAATTGCCACCTCGCGGCGATCGAGGCTGCATCCTGCTGACACCGCAAAAGATCGTGGCCCCCGTCGGCGGCGAGGTCATGTTGCTGTCGGGCATCTGTGGCACCGACGGCTATCTGCTGACCGGTGAGCCGCTGGAATGGATGATGACCCGAGACAGTGTGGGCAACATCATCGAAGTCGGCGACGACGATCCCGGTCTCGTGCATCGCTTGACCAAGGTGCCCGTTGCCAAGAAAGAATCGCCAGGGTTCGCTCGCGGTGTGACCAGCACCAAAGAGATGGTGGTCACGCGTGGCAACGCCAGTGCCGCCGATGACATCAAACTCGAAAAGGGCCAAACCTACATCACGGTCAGCAGCCCCAGTGAAGGAACCAGCCACGTCACCGTGCTGGCTCCCGACAGCGATTGCTGGGACCAACGGAAAGCGACCGCGACGATCTACTGGGTCGACGCTCGTTGGCAATTCCCCTCGCCACAACGCGTCCAAGCGGGCACGGTCGTGGACCTGGTCACCCGAGTCACACGTGCTCAAGGCAGCTTGCCCGCCCGCGGTTGGAAAGTCCGCTACGAAATCATGAACCCCGAACTGGCGACGTTTGCCGGCACCGGTGGCTCTTCCTTCGTGGAGGTCAACGTGGACGATTCCGGCGACGCTCGCGCAACACTGGAACCAGTCGCCGGAACCAGCGGCAACGCCATCATCGACGTTCGCGTGATCCGTCCCGGTGGCACGTCGGACAACATGCCCGACCTGACACTCGGACGTGGCCAAGCCTATGTGACCTGGAGCAGCCCGCAACTGGAACTGCAAGCCGGTGGTCCCGAAGTTGCCTCGTACCAAATCCCCTTCGACATTTTCGCGAACCTGCGGAACCCCGGCGACCAAGACGCAACCGGCGTCAAAGTCGAACTCGGTTTCCCCGCTGGCGTGCGAATCATTTCCACCGATGCATTTGCCCAAGTCTTCACGAACACAATCGTGTGGGACATCGGCACCATGCCCGCGCAGCAACAATTGGACCTGGCTGTCAATCTCACCTCGCCCACCGCACTCAACCTGACGTTCCGCGCCTCGGGCGACTCCGGATTGATCGCCGAAGACACCGTTCGCGTCGACGTGTTCCGTCCCGCATTGGCTCTTCGTGTGACCCCCAAAACCGATCGCGTGACCGCGGGCGATCCAGCCACGTTTGACATCGAAGTCGAAAACACAGGCGATCGGGCCCTGCAAAGCGTCGAACTGCAAGCGACCGGCGACAACGCCATGACACACACCGTCACCAACAGCCGCGAAGTCGGCAACGAGAAAACCGATGGCCCACTGGAACCCGGCGATATCTGGTCCACCAGCGTCACGTTCGTGCCCACCGATTCGGGGCAACGCTGCGTCGATGTGGTCGCCTTGGCCGCGGGAGGCCAACGGGCGCAGGCTCAATCATGTGTGATCGCAATCAATCCCGCTCCGCCCACCCCAGCCATCACCGCCAACCTGCAAGTCCGCGACCGTATGTCGGTCGGTGACCGGGTGCTGGCAACCGGACGAGTCACCAACTCGGGCAAAATCCCGCTGACCAATGTCCGAGCCTCCATGGCGTACGACGTGCAATTGATCCCGCGTGAAACGACCACGGATTATCCCTATGTGATCGACACCCCCTATGTCATCGCCTGGACGATCCCTGAAATCGCCCCCGGCCAAACGGTTGTCTTGGAAACGGAATTCGAAGCCCAAACGACGGCTCAGGGCAGCCGCATCGTGTTCTCCGCAGAGAGCAACGAAGGCGCGACCAACAGCGTTTCTGACAACGTTCAGATTTTTGCAGCCGCTCCCAGCAACGCCCCTTTGACTCCCGGCCCAACACTCCCGCCCGTCAGCCCCTCGCCCAACATCCCCGGCGGTGCCGGTACACCACCCGCCGACCCGAACGCCGGCCAAAGCACTCCGATCCCCGGCAACAACACGCCGGCACGGGCGGGTGTGTTGCGGCTGCAAGTCTTGCAACGTGACGTCTCACCTCGCATCGGCGATCCGATTCGCTACGCCATTGCGATCACCAACGACACCGACCTGCTCGACTCGCAAGTTCAGATCCACTTCGACCTACCACCGGGCGTGATTGTGGAGCGATTGGTGCAAACCAAGAGCCCTGAACTGGAAGGTTTGACCCGCAGCGGCAACACGGTCTACTTCACCGAGATCAAGACCATGAAACCAGGCGAAACGATCGATTACGAACTGGTCCTGCGAAGCAACCAAGCCCAAGACTTCAACCTGATCCTCGAAGCCGAGAGCCGCAACGTTCCCCAAGGCATCGGAATCCGAGAACCCACCACCGTCTCACCTTAGTTGAGCACCAAGCAATCTTGTTGGTTCAACCGAGGATGCTTCAGCCATAACCCGGGGCGTTGCCCTGGGCTGTCATCGGGCTGTCCCGGTGGGGCGAAGTCGTGGAACAAAACTTGGGCAAACCAATACGCTCCGCAACATCAAACATTTCGCAGTCCAAGCTAAGCAGGTCGACAGGAGTCTTTCGGCATTTGGACTGTTTCGGTAAGCGTCGTTGCTCCCACGTCCAACCGGGACCGACGCCCAAACGGCTCACATGATTGTGCCCGATCATTCCTGCCGATCTGCTTCTTGTTCCAGACACATCGACTCAATCGCCTGCCGCAGAACATCGGAAGTGATCCCATGCCCGAAGACACCCTTCTCATCCGTTGAACCTCCCTGATGCATGCCCGCCACCTCACCGGAATCGAACAGCAACGGCGCACCATCGGTCGCTTTCAATGACAGACGTTCATTATCAAACCGATAGCGAATGATTCCATCTTCGACATCGGTCACTTTCAATGCATGACACTTCTGACTCGGCGAGGCACCCGCGAAGACGGCGGTGACCATCCAGAGTCTCTGCCCCGGTTGAACGGATTGTTCAGATAGCTCCAGCATGGCTGGCTTGAATCTTCCTACCAGGTCAAACGCCACGACATCTGTTTCGGTAACCTTCTGCTCGGCCGCCTGATCACAGGGCTCATAGGGAGCCCCAATCTGTTTGACACCATCCGTTGCACCGAACACATCGCTCAGAAAGGTCGACTCAATCGAATCATGAAGTTCGGTCGGACGAATATCCGCTTCCAAACCACCTCCTGTGCCGAACAGATGCAATGCTGTCACGAAAACCGGCTTTGACTCTTCGCTCAATTGAAAAGCAAACCCCGTCCCAATCATATCGCTCCCACTCACATCGCCCACGTCCGTCATGAAGAATGGCCGCCACGCGGTGTACTCCTGCACGTCGGGAGCCCCTTCTGGCTTTTGAACGCCCATTCGTGTCGGCGGCGTAGAAGGCACCGGCGAACCGGGGCCGCATCCGGGAACCAAACACGACCCTAACACCGCCAACAGAACAACGTTCAACGGCAACTTACCACGACAATTCGCATTGACCATATTCACAAACATTGTAAGGAACCGTTCGTTAATCACTTCGTCTTAAGCAGGTCGGCAGGAATGATCGGGCACAACCATGTGAGCCGCTTGGGCGTTCGCCCCGGTTGGACGTGGAAGCAACCACGCTTGCCACGACATTTCAAATGCCAAAAGACTTCTGCCGACCTGCTTACCAATTGAGCGGCATTGCGTTCGCGGCCATTCCGCTACTTCGCCTAATTTTTAACGCGATGCCTAAAGAGCAGATTCTTCGTTCGCAATCTGTTTGTCTTCCTGCTCAATCTGTTGCTGCAATTCTTCCCCGAGTGGAGGTGGGGTTTCATCCCCGCCGCACCCGCTCATACCCAAACAGACAACAAGGCACGCCAAACGCAGTGCGGATTTTGCTCGACTCATAGTGACTCTCCACCAATGATTTCCCCGTCATCGCAAACGCACAGGTTCTTCCACAGCGTCGCGTCCACGTTGTACGAAAAGAATCGAACCGAGCCATCCACGAACGCGGCATTCAAACCAGATGCATGAGCCGCCCCAAAGTAACGATTCCAGTTCGTAAAGGCGTCATAAGATTGCGGGGGCAACGGAGCAACTGTTTGGCGGTCATGCTTTGGCGGAAAGTGCCAACGAAGCACACACTCGTCCCAGCCGGCGTTGTTCCAGCGTTCGTTGTCTCCACCGTCGCGTCCATGTTGCGAGGTGTGAAGCGACTTTTCAGAGAAAATGATGGTGTTCGAGGTCCCATCGAGGATTCCAGCCAAAGTTCGCTTGTCACCCTCGCCAGGCCACACAATCGCTCCTCCCTTGGAGGGCTCCAGGCCACCGTTTGTCTTGGAACGCGTCGAAACGGCAGGGGCACCCAGTGGAGCTTCCGGAATGTAGTCGATCGTTGAGTCAGGGCGACCACTATAGAACCCTGCACAACCTGCATAGTCGACCCGTCCAAATCGTGCACTGCCGTATCCCTTCGGCGACCGCCGTGACGGACAGTAATAGGTTGAAACCAGGGCTTGGGCAACGTCGTCCTCGCCAGCATTGTTCGCAACGTTCGGCCAGTATGGTGGGTCATCCCGAGCAAGCTCGTAGATGTTATTCCCTTCAAGAAACGGAAGGATTTTGTATTGAGTGCTCCATCCTGTCCGGGTTGCTGCTCGGCAACAGGTGCCGTTTTTCGGATAGCCTGCAGAATTGGGGGCGTCGTCCGTTGTGATTGCGTTCATGGCGCCATCCAGCGGACCTTCTGGCAACTTCTTGTAGGTGCTCTCAAAGTTGAGAGCCGCCAGACTCATTTGCTTCAGGTTGTTCGAGCACTGCATTCGCCGCGCTGCCTCTCGAGCCGACTGAACCGCAGGAAGCAACAAGCCAACCAAAATACCAATGATTGCAATCACAACCAAGAGTTCAACCAGAGTGAACCCCTGGGCTTGGTTGCCCCCGTCCCTGCCCGTTCGTTTTGCACCGGAGCCAGCATCACTACCACGCGTCGCCTGTCTCAATCGCAACTCCATCAATCATACTCCCTGTATTGCCAAAGGTGATGTCCACTGGGCACGCAACCACGTCGATTGAAACATCTTCTCAACCGCTACGTGGTGGCCCTCATCTATAAGATCCAGGAAACTCAAGAGGTTTCCCCCATCCGCTCGCAAGCAAGCGAAGAGCTTGCCTTGGCGGGTCGCGAGAAGGATAGAAACAATCCTTGCATGTTCAATATGAACACGACTCATTTCGCAGATCCTTCACGCAATGCAAGCGGGACTTCGATTCATTGAGTGAATCGTGTTAACACTCGATGAAGCAACAGCTCCACAGAGGTAGCTGCACACCTCTACCTTGGCAGCCTGTTGATTGAGTCAGCCGGAACGCGATCGCGTCGGTTCGTCTCCGGTAACCGTGGGCGAGCGCCCGTCGGCTGATCGTTCGATCTGCGAAACGTTTTGAATCAACAGTCTGCTAGCCATCATGGGAAGCCGAAGAGATGCCGTTTCGCGAAAACAGAGTGCGCGACAATGAACGGAAGCGAAGCAGGTAGGTAGGCAACTGGGGAGCCAGCGATCGAAGCCAACTCGCAACGCAACCCTTTCACGATCAACATCCCCGCAGGCGTCTGACCGAATATTGCTGGCGGACACAAATCCATTCCAAACGCCGTCACTCAAAACCAGATCGTTGCCGAACCGAGGGCAGTTGCCTTGAGAAAATCAATGCCAATTTCGATTGCGGTGGTGCCGACCATGACATTCAATTCGCTTTCCGCCACTGGCTCTTTGACGAACGACCACCATCGATCGCGTCTCCTGTCACCGGGCGAACACGTGTGCACTGCAACACAACCAATGGATTTTTGCGTTGCGTTCTCAGGTCCACATCGCCGAACTGGGGCACGGCGAGGCCACACGGGGTTGGTGTGCGGCGGAGATCACCCAATCGTGCGGATCAATGCCACCGTCACGCAGCGGCGTGATGTGACTCAGCGCGAGGTGGCTGGAACCATCCCAATCTCCTGGCAACATCCCAATCTAAAACGGCTCAAACGCGAATGAGCATTTTGTTGCGGGACGCTGGGCTGGCAGAAATGGGTCACCGCGGCTGGGCGTCTAGTTGACGCTCACAAGTTCGACGATGAAGTGCAGGTGGGCGTGAGCAGGAATGGAGCCTGGGGAACCACGCTCGCCGTAACCGAGGTGGGAAGGCACCCACAGTTCGATCATCCCGCCTTCTCCGACGAGCTGCAACCCTTCGGTCCAGCCGGCGACCACGTTTCCAAGTGGGAAGGTCGTCGGTTCGCCTCGATCATACGAGCTGTCGAATTCTTTTCCGTTGTCGAGCCAACCACGGTAGTGGACGCTCACGGTGCTGGCAGCCGTCGGCTTTCGACCGTTGGAATTTCGCAGCACCCGGTAGTTCAACCCGGACGCGGTTTCCGAAAACTCCGGTGCGGGGCCAGCATCCATCGGTCCCGTGTCAGCCTGAAGCTCAGGCTTGTCCAGAAACGAAATGGAGGTCCGTCTCGGAGGTTCCGGATCGAGGGTCCCCAGCTCGGACTCAATGGGTGGGGTGATCGGCGGGCTCGGCGGCGCCGTGGAGCGACATCCCAGCGTGAAGGACAGGAGGCCGAGAAGGCACCATGAAAACCAAGTATTCATATCCGCTGCAACGCTCCAATCACGCATCCCGCATCCATTTAAAACGCCCCTCAGAAATGAACCTTGTGTCCAAATTTCGGTTGGACGTTAGCGAATTCAGTTCCTGCTCGAAAGTCCGATCTTGGGCGGTCCCCGCTGCGGACAGCGGCGAGTCAACTGAAAAACGTGTGCCCCTGCCCTCCCGAGTCGAGCGTGTGCCCGGGGACGATGGCCATGGTGCCGGTGCCGCGAGCGTTTAGACTCAGGGGGTGAACCACGGACCAAGCTGAAAAACAAGGGAGTTTGCTGAGATGAAAGTCATTGTCGATTTGTGCGTCGTCCCAATGGGCGTGGGTGTTTCGGTGGGCAAGTACGTCGCGGAGTGCCAGAAGGTGCTGCAAGAGGCTGGGCTAACGCACCAACTGCACGCCTACGGCACGAACATCGAGGGCGACTGGGACGAAGTCTTCGCGGCGATCAAACGTTGCCACGAACGGGTGCATGCGATCGGTGCCCCTCGCATCACCACCAGCATCAAAGTCGGAACCCGGACCGACCGCGAGCAAACGATGCAAGACAAGATCGACAGCGTGGTTGAGAAGAAGTTTTAGAATTGGGCGTCAGAGCAGAGAACATTGGAAAAGTGATGTTCATTCCGAAATCCAAACCAACGCTCGAACTTCAGTCCACGTTGATCGATGAGGTTGGCGTGAGAGAGACGAATCGTGCGGAGAGTGGTCTCACAACACTATCGTTTCAAAGCCTTGAGTTCCCAAATCGGCACGCGTGGATTGACACTGACTTAGGAGGCGACATCTCGGTCGATCTGGAGGACTGCTCGACTGACGAAACGTGGGACAATGCAGTCGCCCGTTTCATTGCATGCATTGCCGAGTCCGCTTCCACTGTGACAGCACGCTGGCTTCAAGGAGAAAATCTAGAGTCTTGCCGAAACACAAATGGTGTGCGTGAGTCTAGTAGGCCGGATCGAGGAACGGAATGACGCCACTCTGGCAATGCACTTGAGCGGCCGTGTTGGATGAAGATTGAGTTGCTAAGCAGGCACGCAGGTGTCATCGGGTATGTGAGCCGCTGGCACTAGCCGCGGTTTTGACGCACAACCGGGGCTAACGCCCAAACGGCTCACATGGTTCTGCCCGATCATTTCTGACTACCTACTTAGAATGGCGTCTTGCTTGGTCCGGCCTACGTTCTGTTGCCGATGCCTCACAACCACAGGCTGGAAGCCTATGCCACTACGGTTGAGCGGAGAATCGACTGGCGACGTGTTCGCAGTTGATAACTTTTTCCACGAGGTCCAGTGGCACATAGAAGTAGTGGTTCGAAGCCTCGTAACCGATTCGTGAATCTTCGCTCACGACGTCAAACATGTCGCGGGCAAGAGAAACCTCGTTCTCGGTGATTTGCAAAATCTGTTCGACGAGCTTCTGCTTGGAATCGTCGCTGGAGGCCAACGCAGCATCCCGGGCAAGCACAAACCGTGCTTGGTTGGCAACACTCGCAAAGTGGAGGTGGGCAGCGCGAGCCACACTCAGGTCCGATTCAGCAGCTTCTCGCTGCACACCCGCTGTCGCCTGGACAGCTTGCTCCAAGTGGCGAATTCCCCCGGCCCACCCATCCGCAACCATCTCAAATTGCGAGGCAAAGACGTCGGTGGAATACGGGCTTCGCCAACCGTTGAGATCATCGTAGGGAAAGCACACCATCGTCGCCCGGTAACCCGTTGGGTCAGCGTACAACAAATTGGCTGGCCCCATTTGCTGCGGTGCTTTGTACATCACCGCACCGCTGTAGGGGAAATTTCGAAATGCATCGCTGAACGCGGTCCAGGCCTGGCGGACCAGAGGTGCCGCGTCGTCGCCAAAGCGATCTTGGGCGATCCGGTTGAGCACCGTTTCCTTCGTGGCTCCCGGTTCGGTTGAGAAAGACTGGGAGACAAGCAAATTGGGAGACGGGTAGCCGCCCAACGTCCAGCTCAGCATGGTGCCGTCCACGCCAACCTCACTCAAATTCTCGCAATGCTCCGCCACCAAATCCATCACGGGAAGAAACGGCACGGCGGATATTTCCCAAGTGTTGTTGACGGCAACTTTGGCGACGGTTTTGAGCCCGGCTTGCTGAGCCTGCTTCCAGTGCTTGGTCGCACGAGGTCCCGGCCCAACGGCAGACATGGAATACTCACCGATCTTGGATGCCACTCCGCCCCGTTCGATTGGCAGGGCCCATTCGCTGACCGACATCAGGGCGACATCCTTTGGAAGCAGTGAGATGATATCCGGCGCGTCACCGTGCCCCTTCCATCCCCAGTCCCAGGCGATCACTCGGGCATCTGGATTGGCCCGGTGGACCCCCTCTGCAATCGTCGCGTTGACTTCCGCAATGATTTCGGCATCGGTGCGTGTGCTGCAGTGAGGGCAGAGATGATGCTGCCCCTTGGATGCGCAGTTGGTGAGGTTTTCAGAAGCGGTGATTGTAAACACGCCGCCAAGATCCGGCACTTCTCCAAACACGTGGGCCAACGAGTCGCTCATCCAGTTGCGGACTTGGGGTGTGCTCGTGCACATCGTCCAATAGTCACCTCGGCGAATGCCTGCCAGTTCTGGACGCGTTTCGAAAAACGCAGGCGGCATCGCGCGGGGTTCGTTGATGTAGAGATAGATCCCGATGCCGTACCGTTTGGCTTGAGCGACCAGCTTCTTCAACGTCTGAATCCTCTGCTCGTGGCCGGCTCCTAACTCGGGGAATGCCTCTCCGCCCGGAGCAAGTTGTCGAAGGACGACATGCATCCAGATGCCGTTGACGCCTTTGTCAGCCAACCGTGCGAGCAAGCCATCTGGAATCGGCTCGATTTCTGGTTCGATCAATGGATCGCCAAACAAACCAAAGTAGGAGTAGACCATCCGCAACGGTTGTTCACGATTGACGGTGTTGCGATCGGGTAACACGGTGGTTCCTTCGGTGCTGCTGAGTGTTTTCACAAACCGAAATCTTGGCTCGGACTCAACCAATTCCAAGTCGCCAAAATGTTCTCTCACGACCTGTTTGATTTCTGCGGCCCTTTGAACGGCGGCCTCGTCTGGTTCTTGATAGCGAAGGGGCTCGCACTTGGGCTTGAGATTCCCCAGTTTGATGTAGAGAAAGTCATCTTCACGCAACGTCAGGGCGAGTTCATCCGGTGTCATGTCGAGCAGTTCCAACATTTGCTCGTAGGGCAAGAGATGCCAGTTGCGGCGGATCAACGTGATGTAACCACGCTCACGCATCTCACCGGATACTGAGTCGACTTGGGGCAAGCCCATCGACTCAGCGATTCGTTCGATGTTGGTGGTTTCCGTTCCAACCAGTTGCGCCATTTTGGAGGGAGGAACCAGTTGCCAGTTTCGCCAGATGAATGCATGGAGCCGGCTGGGGAAATGAGGTGATTCGAGTGCGAGAGGATGAGTGCCGACTGGCAAGCGATCGAAAGCTGGCAGGGACAATCCGTGCAGCGAGACCAGGGTGACGATGCAGAAGTTGAAAACGATTGCAATGATGCGATTCATAAATGGGGTGTCCCCGTTGCAGAACGGACGCACAAGTTTTGAGATTGGGGCAGCGACATTGTAGTGCGTTAGATCAAGGATTGGGCGACGCTTTCACGGCGACAATGGGAACGACCAGGTACTAAGCAGGTCGGCTGGAATGATCGGGCACAACCATGTGAGCCGTTTGGGCGTTAGCCCCGGTTGCGCGTGAAAACCGTGGCTAACGCCAACGGCTCACATACCCGATGACACCTGCGTACCTGCTTAACTCCCACGACGGCCCCATCCGGGGCGACCGTTTGTTTTTCGGCATCGGTCTCTCGGGGCTTCCGCCCCGAGCTATGCATGACGGCCCCATCCGGGGCGAAACCCAGACGCCAGCCACCATTCATTTTTCGAACGCCCCTTGGGCGAAGCCGTGGAATCAAATTGGCATCCGCAATCAGAGCGTCAAGGGTGACGGCTTGTCGACTCAGTCCTCAACGACGTTTGAACCCGTAGGATGGGCACTCTTGCCCGCCTGAGTCGGCCAAGACTAGCCATCACAACCCGACGCGTGAGCGAGGGACGCCCCTAAGCAGGTCGGCTGGAATGATCGGGCACAACCATGTGAGCCATTCGGCGTTCGCCCCGGTTGCGCGTGAAAACCGTGGCTAACGCCAACGGCTCACATACCCGATGACACCTGCGTACCTGCTTAACTCCCACGCGGGCCCCATCCGGGGCGAATCTCAGACGCCAGCCACCATCTCTTTTTCGAACGTCCCTGGCAGCGACACAGGCCATACCGAACGAAGCGAGCTACGGCAGGGGACATTGTTTTCGGTGGCCAGCCAGGCTCCGAAACTCACCACCTCAGTCCGCTGTGAACACCAGCACGCGAGGCTCACCGGATGAGTCACTCTTGGCCTCAGCGGTTGGCTTGTCCTCGAGCGTGCCCTCTGCCATGACCTTTCCGGTTTTCGGATCATAAACCCGATACGATCGCGGAACGTCCTGGCAGAGAATCGCCGAGTTCCCGCCTTCTGGCAAATACAACACGAACAGTTTCCCTGGCACCAACAGACCACGTCGTCCATAAGTGCAGTCCCAATTCGGCTCCATGTTCGCAAGCGGCAAACCCTCCAAGATTTTCGCTGCGATGCCGGGATACTTGGAACCTTCAAAGTCGAGGGCTTCGCGCCAACCTGCCCCCGGAGCGGTGCACCAATTTGCGTGACCGGGCTCGTTGGCATCGAGCCGCCATTGCCACAGACTGCCGGCTCCGTAGACCACCCCCATCGTGCCGCCTGCGGTCAGATTGCACCACGCTTCGTGGCCCTGCCACCAACCCGCTCCTTTACCGGTACGACCGATGTTCTCATACGTGGGTTCGCCATTGGCGACCGCTTTGACAGGACGATTCCGCCACATGTCCGCGACTCGCTCAGCGAGGTGTTCGCCACCGTGCCCGGTTTGGCACCACTGAAAATCCAACCACGCCTTGTCTTGGTGCGTGCGATTCTTTGCATGGGGCGAATAGTGAATTCCGGTTGGCTGTTGGTACGCATCCCACTTCTCGATTTCCGTTCCCGCGGCATCAAGTTGCTCGACGATGGAGGCTTTCTCGGCGGGACCGTCTCCTCCCACCAACCAAATCGCGGGGCGGGCTCCGTAGCGAGCGACGAGGTAGCGGCAATACCGAGCGTAGTCTTCGGCGCTGACCACATTGCCTGCCGTGCCACCACCTTTCCATCCGTACCCATGAAAGACAGGTTGATAAACCGGTGCGATCCCATGAGACGTCAACACATCCACCAATTGATCAAACGTCTGAAAGTAGTCCGGGTTCAGTTTTTGTAGCGACCCGTTCGGCAGGTCTTCAAAGCCGACATCGAAACCTTTGGCTTCCGTACGAGAACGCGGGCCCGTGGTCTTCAGGTCCGGTTGGACCGTCATCAACAACACGGCGTTGTAACCTTTGTCCTGCCGATCCTTAGCATACGTTTTCACTTGATCAACGGTCGCTCGCCAAGGCAACGCCCAAGCTGTGTCAGCACACAGCAGTCTCGCAGTCCCGTCCGCATGGATCAGGTTTCGGCCACCTGAGGGAATGCTCCAAAAACCATGCTGTGTGAACACAGTGGGTGTTTCCGTCTTTGACTCGACCGCTTGGAAGGAACCGGTTTTCCCATGCAGTCCTGAATCGTTGTCGCGATCCGATGACTGCCAATGCCAATTGCCTGACGAAAGTGGCGATGCAAACCGAACACGAAAGGTGTTCCCACCATCCCAAAACATCTGACGGCGGATGGTCGTCCCATCGTCGTGAGTGAAATCAACCCAAGCCTCCACATCCGTGTAAGGATTCCCGGTTCCCTGCTCTGCCGTGAAGTCGAGTTGGACTTCCTGCCACTGCTGACACTCCGTCACCGACTCTGCCGCATTGGCACCGGTCGTGCCGACACCAGCAACGAAAAGAAGCAAAACGGATAAAGGCAAGGTTTGATTTATCATGCAATTCCTCGGTGAGGGGATCAGGAAATGAGCCGGGCATCGTTCTCAGGGGCGTCGGCTTGTTCCCAGTGTACAAGGACGATGAATCCCCGGGGCGAATTCCCCTGCGACGATCAGGTGCTCCTTTTCGCTTGACAGCTGAAACCGACCTGCCTACTGTACTACCTCATGCGGTACGGTAGTCCGCGACCGATTTCGTTCGAGGCGACCATGCTGACCATCCAGATCACAACCGGAAGCGACGTGCCGATCTTTCGGCAGATCGTTCAGCAGGTGCGTGGTGGGATCGCGGCGGGCAAACTGAGCGTGGGCGACGCGTTGCCCAGTGTGCGGGGGTTGGCAGCGGACTTGGTGGTCAACCACAACACCGTCGCCAAGGCGTACTCGCAACTGGTACGGGATGGGTTGATTGAAAGCCAGCAAGGCCGCGGCTACTTCGTAACGCAGCGACGCGAGATTTACACCAAATCCGAACGGGTTCGCCGGGTTGCCTTGCTGGTGGAACCGTTGGTCAGCGAAGGGACGACACTGGGGTTCACGCCCGACGAAATCGTGGCGTTGGTGGAAAAGGAACTGGGCAAGTTGAGCGGCGGGAAAGTGTCCGGCGGAAACGCCACTGGCAAACGAGGGAAACGTTCATGAAGGCGGCGATCGAGACGTTTGGTTTGACACGTTACTTCCACCAACACTGCGTGGTCGAACAGCTGGGGTTCCAGGTTCCCACCGGCAAGGTCACCGCCTTGCTGGGGCTCAATGGTGCCGGCAAAACCACCACCATTCGGATGATGATGGGGTTGCTGGATCCAACCCGTGGCCGCTGCGAGACGCTGGGCGTGGACAGTCGCGAACTGACGCCGGCCATGCTTTCACGGATTGGCTACATGGTCGAAGGGCACTACTTGTCGTCCTGGATGCGTGTGTCACAGATGGAACGCTTTTCGGCGGAAGGTCACGCTCATTGGGACGGTGATCGCTATCGATCGATGGTGGAACACTTTGGAATTTCATCCTCTCAGAGAATCGGTTCGCTCAGTCGTGGCCAGCGTGCTGGCGTCAGCCTGGCAGCCGTGATGGCCGCTGATCCGGAGTTGCTGATCCTGGATGACCCTGCACTCGGATTGGACCCCGTCAGCCGCCGTGCGCTCAATGAGACGCTGGTCGACTTTGCAGCTGGCGAAACGACCGACGGTTGCGTTCGAACGGTGTTGCTGAGCACGCATTTGATGGACGACGTGGAACGCATCGCCGATGAAATTGCCGTGATGGTGGGCGGACGATTGTTGGTGCAAACGTCCTTGGATGACTTCCTGGACCGGGTCCAGCGAATGGCATTCACGCCGCTCCGTTCGCTCTCCAATCTCGAACTGGAGTCGAACTTACGGCAAACGATTCCCGGATTGGTGGAACTGCGTTTCGTTTCCGGTCAGTGCGTGGTTTGCATCGCGGACGTGTCGGATGAGGTGGTCGAGTCGCTCGCACGAGTTGCTGCGGGCGATGTGGAAACGTTGCCAACCTCACTGAACGATCTGGTGATCGCGTACCTGACAACACAACGAAGTGAGTCGTTTGCAGTGTCCACTTCCTCACTTGCCTTGGCGGATGAATCATGATGTTGTTTTGGAAGGAATGGCGGGAAGCGATCCGAACGCTACCGATCGCCATGGTGATTTTGGCGGTGGTGGTCTACACCGAAATGCCAAACCGTTCTACCAATCCCTCGAATCTGCCGGAGGCCCTCAGTCGCTCTCTCGCGCTGTGGGGATCCGTCTATGCGTTGGTATTGGGATTGTTGCAAACGTGGGGAGAGCAGCGAACCGATGTTCGCGGTTGGTTGTTTTCACATCCCGTCGCGCGTTGGCAGTCCTACTGGAGCAAAACGGTCGCTGCCTTTTTGGTTCACTTCGTTGCAATGCTGGTGCCTTGGACAATCGCCTACGTTTGGCTGGCGCGGGTCGCCCCCCCGACTCGGCCAGCCGACCCGCAAATGTTGATTCCCGGATTTTGGTGCTACCTCGCCGCGTTTTCGTTTCATCCCGCAACGGTCTGGATGATGGCTCGCCCTTCGCGATGGCTGGGTTCCAAAACAGTGGTCCTGGTCCCGGCGATCGCGGTGACCGCCCTCGCTTACTTCGCATTCATGACGTTCTGGGCGACGTGGGCGGTGGCGTTGATCCTGGGCGCGGTCGCATTCTTCGTGCTGGCATTTCCCGCGATCGCGCAGCACACGTTCGTTCGGCAATCCAACCAGCCGCCGCTCGCATCCGACGGCACGCTTGCGTCGCGATTGGCAGGTGCGGGGGTGATCGCATCGGTGCTGGTGGTTGGTGGCGTGGCAACCGCATTCGTCGGCGTGACGATGTCAAACCTCGTGCAGCCCGCGAGCGATGGAATGATCGAGAGTCATCGGTACATGCCCGACGGACGTTTGGTAAGGACACGCGAAAAATACATCTGGGACGAGGAGCTTGGTGGATCGGAATACAAAGTCCAATCCGCGTCTTTTGCTTCGCCGCAAAACAGCGACGCAGACGAGGTCGCGCTGACCGATCGTCAGATTGCGGAACTGATTCAACCCGCCTCCATGTCGCCAATGAAGCCTCAGGATCAACACCCGCCATTCCGAGCCATCGACACCAGCACCTACCACGAACGTGCGTTTGGATTGACTTGGTTTTGTCACGACGATGGCTACTACCTAGCGTATGTCGATCCAAGCTCCGTCACAGCCGACGAACCGTTGCTGGCAATGACACTCGATCGCAGTGGTTTCGGGTCAACCGGCCAGCCATTTGCAAGTCACGATCCGTTGAGTCAGTACCGCATGGCAATCTTGCGATTTGCAGACAGTCCCTGGAACAAGACGGTTGGCTTGGTGGACCAAGACGGGATTTACGAGGCGATGATCAAGGAGCAGAAAATGCGCGTCGTCGCAAAAATGCCGATCGATGAAATCAGCTTTTCACCAAGCTTGGGTGATCGCGGTGCAACCGCACTGGTGCTTCACGACTACGAGTTGACGCTGCACGCGATGGAAAGCACCGAGCCAGGAGTTCCCTTGCCACCTGCCTACGAACGGAACGATCGGAACACCGCCTACGCTCCGATGCCGACGTTCGCGCTGAGCCGACCGACGCCAATCACTTTGCCGGCGGACTGGTTTGCACAACCGGAAATGGCGGTGAACTCGAATTGGATCTCGCATCATTACCTGGACCGTGGCGAGGACGGTTTCGATTTGATTCGGGAAGCCTACGGCTCGTTTGTGAAGTCATTGCACATCGACAATGCTGGGCAGGTCGTCTCGCAAGAAACCTACCTCATTCCTCGGGTTCCAACTCAAACGCCCGCGGACGCACTCGTTGCGACGGTGGCTCCCCCGGTGTTCGCTGTTGGCTTCGGTGGGCTGTCGCAACGGCCTTGGGCGGCAGATTCTTCGGTCGTGATTTCGCAGCCATGGTTGTTCAATTTGGCCCTTTCACTGGGCGCATTGGCACACGGCGGGTTGGCCTGGTGGTTGACCAATCTGGCCTGTCGTCGGCGAGCGTTGTCAACGCGATGTTCCGTCGCCTGGAAGTGCTTTTCTTTGCTCGCCGGTTGGATCACTCCACTGGCGGTGCTGAGCGTTCACCCACGCATCGCCCAGACGAGTTGCCACGAATGCGACCGCTTGATTCGCGTCGATTCGGAGCACTGCCCGCACTGTGCCGCCAATTGGTGCCCACCTCAAAAAACCGGCATCGAGGTGTTCTCTCGCTCGACCTGAGAGGGGACTGACCTGGGCTGCGAACCTTCGCGCTTGCACTCGGTGCTCAGTGAAACGGTGCTCGTGCTCGTGCTCGTGCTCGTGCTCGTGCTCGTAATCGACTTTCGACTTTCGACTTTCGACTTTCGACTTTCGACTTTCGACTTTCGACTTTCGACTTTCGACTTTCGACTTTCGACTTTCGAGTACGAGTACGAGTACGAGTACGAGTACGAGTACGAGTACGAGTACGAGCACGAGCAGGGAGCACGAGCAGGGAGCAGGGAGCAGGGAGCAGGGAGCAGGGAGCAGGGCAATTCTTTCCGGTTCGTTTCCGCTGGGCTATGCTGCTCAAGTGCGCGGGTGTTGTGTGCACCGTGCTGCCCGTTTGGTTGTTTGGCGTTGGTTTGATTCTTGATTGCAATTGATTTTCATGGGGGCACTTTGCGACTGCGTGGCTGGCGGGACGTCGGTTGGTCGCAAGCGTCGGTTGCCGGCCGAATGGGAGGGATCCCATTGGTCTTCGATGATCGTGACGATTGCTTTCGTTGCGATGCGATGTGGGCGGGCAAGTTGCAGGCTCACCTGCGAAAATGGGATCAAGAGCATTTCGAAATTGATTCGTCTTCGTGGTGGCGATGGGAGGCTGGACCGGATCCGGATTGGCAGCCAAGCTTGCACGACCAACGAAACATTCAATTGCGTCCGGACCAGAATCAAGCGGTCAGTGATTTTGAATCGGGCGGGCAATGTGGTCTGCTGGTCATGCCGACAGGGACAGGCAAAACCGTGGTGGCAATGGAATGCATCCTGCGATCCCGATGCAGCGTCTTGATCGTCGTTCCCGTGCGTGACCTGATGTATCAGTGGCACGAAAAAATTCGCGAGGCAACGGGTGTCGACGCGGGCCTGATCGGCGATGGCGTGCATCGCGTGTCCCCCATCAGCATTGCAACCTATGACTCGGCGGCGATTCACATGCCGCGAATCGGTGACCGTTTCAAGATGCTGGTTTTCGATGAGGTGCACCATTTGTCAGGTGCCTGGCGCGGCGACGCCGCACGAATGTCGACCGCGACGATTCGCATGGGATTGACCGCAACCTTGCCGACGGATGAATCACGATTGCAAGCCTTGCACACGCTGGTCGGCCCGACACTGCACCAGCAAACGATTGGGCAAGCCAAAGGGAAAACACTGGCAGAGTACCGTGTTCACCGGATTGCGGTCTCGTTGAACGAGTCGGAACGGAACGCCTATCGTGGCCTTTCCGAAACAGTGCAAGAGTTTGTGGCGGAGCAACGAGAATTGGACCCAACCTTTCGCTGGGAAGACATTCACAAATTGTCGGCGGCGGTGGACAGCGAACCGGAACGTTCCCTCGCGGCACAAAAGGCGATGCGTGCTTATCGTGCCAAGCAAAAAATCGAGGACCAAGCGGAAGCCAAAATGCGCACACTGGAAGACCTGTTCCGACTCCACAACGGCCAGCCCGTGATCGTTTTCACAGGCACCAACGTGATGGCCCGAGCGGTCTCGATGCGGTTCATGGTCCCTTGCCTGCTGTCACACTGCGCGAAAAAGGAACGCCGCGAAGTGCTGCAACGATTCGCCGACGGACGCTACCCGGTGCTGGTGGCCAACCGAGTGCTGGACGAGGGAGTCGACCTACCCGAAGTGAAAACAGCCATCGTGCTGGGCGGGCTGTCCAGTCAGCGTCAGGCGATCCAGCGACTCGGACGCGTGCTTCGCAGGGGATCTCGAAAAGAAACCGCCGTGCTGTATGAAATCGTGGCGGATGGAACCAACGAAGTGAAACGCAGTCGAACACGGCGACGCAACGATGCCTATCGAAAGACAAGCTGATGCTGCGCGGTGAACACTCGATCGTTCAGCTCAACTTTGACAATCGAACCTTGAAACCGGATCGGTTGCAGCGTGTCCGTGACGCTGCGTACTCGGAAGGGATTGCCACATGCTTGCAGATTTACCGGGCCGGCATCGGCGAAATTCGGCAAGACTTGCATCGCGGCGTCGCGGAGGTGCTTGCGAACATTCCGGGTTGCCCGCCCAAACGCATGGCTGCCTTTTGCAAGCTGCTCGACGACTTCGGACAATACGAACGTGGTGGACCATCCGCCAGCCGATTGCGTCAGCGCGTATTTGAAGAGGCCGCGCCACTTCATCCCATTGTCACGGCTCGGGAAGGGATCTTCGAGCACGACCTCTCAACCGCTCGACAAAAGGTCTGCGAATCCCTGGGGATGAGTTGGGCGGAAATTGAATCGAACATGTTTTCAGATGTGATCGAGTTGCAACGCTTGCAATCATTCGACAAGGAACTGACCGCGGAGGAAGTGCTGTCGGCGTACAACGTCGCCCAAACCCAGGCGGCCCTGTACCGCGCGACCTCGATTCGAATCGATGCGAGGTCGGATTTCAAAACCATCGCGCGGCATGCCAAGCTAGCCCAATTGATGCACCGGATCGAACGCACGAAATGGACGAAGAACGGGACCGTCCAACTTGGCCTGCGTTTTGAGTTGGACGGACCAGGCTCCTCACTTCGCGAAACGACCCGCTATGGAGTTGGGTTTGCAAAGCTATTGCCCAAACTTTTGGCGTGCCAGGACTGGCGGATGACGGCACGTGTGCTTGGCCCCAACAAGCAAGCGTTTCGATTGTCGCTGTCACCCCAGGACGGCCTGCGATCTCCGCTTCCACCCGAGAATGAATTTGATTCGGAGTTTGAGCGTGCCGTGGATGCCGCCTGGAATCGCAATCCGCCAGCGGGATGGCGACTGGAACGAGAGACTGAGTTGCTGGTCCATGGCCAAAGCGTTTTCACACCTGACTTCTTAATGCGTCACGAAGATGGACGCATCATCCACTTGGAGGTGATCGGATTTTGGACGCCCGAATACCTTCAAGACAAAGCCCGACGACTCTCCAAATGGGCGTCGAGCGCAACGGACGAGAACCGCCCCACCACACCGAGCGTTGACCGCCCACATTGGTTGTTGATGTTTCCCAAGCAGCATTCCACCGGCATGGCCGAACTGGCCGATCAATTGGAACTCCCTTTCCTCCGATTTGACCCTCGACAAAATCCTGCGGAGTGGATCGAAACGGCACTTCGTTTGGCCCGGCCGACTTGAGTTTTCGAACCTGCGATGGAGAAACTAGCTCGATACTGCTGAGACGCCGGTCGAGGCAGGTCGGCGGGAGCCTTTCGGCATTTGGACTGTGATAGCAAACGCCACTGTTCCCACGCACAACCGGGGCCAACGCTGGACTGCTGAACGTTTGGGCTTGGAGAGTATTGTCGCTTGCGCAAGTTTTCATCCCGGTAGGGATGCAAGATGGTAGCCGTCGGCAAGCGATAGCGTCACCGGCGGACATGCAAACTCCACGTCACCACTCTCCATCCCGCCGTGGCCATGGGCCACGGCGGGATGGAGAGTTTTTGGAGCCACGGTTTCCGGGGGTGTGCTGCTACGCAGCGAGCCCCGGCTACCACCTGAAATCCCTACCGGGATGAAGAAAGGCAGAAGCCGGAAGAAAACTTGCATCCGCTGTTGGAGCGCCAATAGCAAAGATTTAGCAGTCCAGGCCAACGCCCAAACGGCTCACATGGTTTTGCCCGATCATTCCTGCCGACGTGTTTAGGCGGCGCGTTGGGGCACCTGAATCACGTCGGCGGGCTTGGACCATTGTTCCCAAACAAACGGGTAACACCAGTCTTCGCCGTGTGACTGTGCGAGGTCACGGCGGATGTGGTTGCGGTCGTCGTCGCTGGATGCACTCAAGTCATGGAACTGGACCTGAATGGTTTCAATCCGCGGCAGCCATCCGAGGCTGGCCAGGTGAGGCAGGATGTCATATTCGCCTCCCTCGATGTTCACCTTCATCAGATCCGCATGATCGACGCCGATGCTTTGCAAGTAGGCCCCTGCTTCGACTCGGCGACCACTGATCGATTTCTCGCCTTCGCGAATGGCGGAAGACGCATCCCCGGTGTCGGACAGAATCAGCTCGCCATCGGAACTGCTCAGCGCGACCGCGTGCACATGAATGTGGGAGTGGCCCGCGTACTTGGCCTGCAATTCGGACGCGAATCGTGGGTGCGGTTCGAAAACATGCACGGTCGAACCGTAACGAGCATGAATGTCATCGGCCCACTCGCCCCGAAAACCGCCGAGATCCAAGACGATGGAATTGGATCCAAGGTCATCAAACTCGTATCGCTTGGTGGGGATCCCATCGCTTCGGAATTGGTTGTAAGCCCGTCGGAAATCGCGGTAACGTGAGTTGGTCAGGGTCTTCCACGGTTTGCGAAAGAGCTGAGCAATTCGTTGTCCGACTGTTTTCTTGGGCATTCGTTCTGTCCTCGTTCAGCGATGACGCGCGTCACGGCGAAAGTTTGGCGGTGTGGTCCAGTCGGCTTCGTCGACGGGAGAGTACTCGGAGGTATCAGCGAGTCGCCTTCCAAGTCAAGCGATGATCTTCAGGCAGCGTGGCGAGCACGAAAGGATTCACCTGCCCAAAGGCGGTCGTAGACTTGCTGGTAACCGTCGATCTCGTTGTTCAGGCTAAGCGAATTCACGGCGAAGGATCGGCCCAACTGCCCAGCCGTATGGAGCCGGCTTGGATCCTGGATCATTTCCTGAATGGCTTGTCGGAGCGCCTCGCGACCGCCAATCGGGACGACATGGCCCGTCACACCTTCTTCGATCACGGAGGCATAGACACCGGTGTCGGCCGCCACCACAGGAACGCCACTGGACAGCGCCTCAAGCGCGGTCATGCCGTAGCCCTCGTAGCGGGCCGGCGCGACCAGCAATGACAGACTTCGCATCCAAGTTGGCAGCTCATGACTGGGGACTTCGCCAATGAAAACGATGCGATCGGTCAACCCGCAAGCGTCAACCTTGGCCTTCAGGGCTTTTTCAAACGCGGAGTCCTCGGGTTTGGCACGACCGATCACGACGGCGGTGAAATCGGGATTCTGGGGCAGCAGTTCGCACATCGATTCGACGAACAAATCCGTCCCCTTTTCGGCTCGCACACGGCCGACGATGCCGATGCCGTGTTTCCCAGGCAAACCGGTCGCCTGCCAAGCTGCGACGCGATCGTCAGCAGGCGTGAATTTGTGGGTGTCGACCCCGTGCGGCACGACCGAGGCCAAGTTGGGAACAAAGGCCCCGGCAGTTTCGGTGGTTGCGACGACCGCATCCATCCGTGAAATCAGGGCTCGCGGGAACGCCGAGTGACGGCGGATGGCGGCCGACGTGAACACGATCCGAATGGGCAGTCGCAGGACATCGCGAGCGAAGATCGCCGCACTCATTTCCATGTTGCGACGCACATGCCAGATCGAAAACGGTCGATTCGGAGGCCGCTGGGAACTGGAGCGAAGGGCCTTGTGATAGCTGAGAGGCTCAGGGGCGTCAGGAAGAGGATCGCCGACCAAACACAGCTTCAGGCGGGACTTTTGGCCAGAGACAACGGCATTGGCCGTTGCGGAAACACCGGTGAATCGTCGGTGAAAATTGGTCACGAAGACCTCCGGGGCTCGATCAAAGCCTGTCGAATTCTCGACGCCGGGGGCGTGTTCTTGAGGGTGATTCATACTGCGTTTCTCCACCGCAAGAATTACCGGGAAACACGCAATCAGATCAAGACGAATCGAGGAAATTCAAAAAAGCGGCGTCCGTGCCGCGGGCAGATGGTAGCCCCGATCGAAAACTTCGGGTCACTTCTGAATTGGAATTTCGACCGTTCGTGGACGGCCATTGCGAAGGAACTTCATCTGGACTCGGTCGCCCGGGCGATGCTGTTCATTCACGTGATCGAAAATGTCGGCCTCGCGAATCAAATCCGATTCACCGTCATATTCAATCAAGATGTCGCCCACGCGAACGCCGGCTTTGTGAGCGGTCGCATGGAGTCCAAATTTGCCAACGTTGGCAACTCGGAGTGCCATCGGAGATCGCAACTGTAGCTCCCGATGCTCACTTTCGTCCAGAGGTAGTAAACGCATTCCCCCACCAGCAATCCGACGCATCATCCACGACGAAACTCGCCAAGACGAATCGTCCCATCGCCGCCAGCCCTCCGGCAGCGACAAGGTGAGCGTCTGCGTTTGATCACCGCGTTTGATTTGGATCTCAACCTCAGCACCTTCGGCGGGAACTTGATGGAGAGCCCACTGCACATCGGCCATCGAAACCAAGGGTTGCGAATGGATGCTCAGCAAATCATCGCCGACTTGAAAGCCAGCCTTGGCAGCCGCGGAGTCTTCCGCAACGCTCTTCACGCGAGCCGGGTACCGTGCATCGAGCACCCATCCAATCGACTTGGGATGTGGGTAAGGATGCAGGACCTCTTCCGGGATCGACTGCCCTTTTTGCCAGTAGTAATCGCGTCGCGCCTCACCAATCTGATGGCAATGGATGCAGCTTTTCGCGACTTGACCGGAGTAATTCAGATGGTCAGGCCGGTCCGACAGCGTCGGGTACTTCTCCGGAGAAACAAACTCCAACGGATCACCGGTCTTGCCCGCCAGCGATTCACGATTGGCCGGGTAGGCTGCGTGCAGTTTCAAGCTTTCTCGCAGGGCCGCAGCCATTCCTTCCAAAGAAACATCGCCCAGCCATTCAGTGCGGTGGGAGCGTGTTCCAAAGCGACCGTAAACAGTCTTGTCCGCATTGAGCATGAAAACGGCAAAGGACTGATCTGTGTCGTACTGAAACACGTTCAAATCCAAGCCATTGGTGCCGACCACACGAACACGAACGTATTGATCAAGCAGACGCTTCAGCTCAGGGTCGCCTTCGACCAAGTCATCGTCCAGCTTGACGCACTCTTCGCAGGGCAAGCAACGCAAAACCACCAAGATCGGTTTGCCGGACTGGCGGGCCTGTTCGTAAGCCGCGTCCAGGTCGTTGTAAATCCAATAGCCGGTCGCCAGGACACGCTCGCGGTCGTTGCGAACAATCGTTTCTCGATCCTCTTTCGCGTTGGCCTCGGCAACCGCGAAAAGCGAGAACAAACCGGCTGAGAGAAACACGGTGGCCAGTGCAAACGCGCGCACTGTGAGAAAGCGGCTCATGGAACTCTCCTGGGGGATAGGACGCGTTAGGACCACGTGAACAACAAGTGACGTAGCGGAAGGGCGCGAGCCCTCCGGTTCCTCACCGGGCGGCTTGCGCCACACCGCTAACATCGTCACTTATTGTTCACGCGTGACAAAAAGCGTCAGATGGGGGCGTGGATTGTAAACGATTCCACGCCCCGTTTGAGAATTCGCCCCGCTCGCGAAAAGTGGCTGCCGCCCGGCAAATCAAGCGGGTCGGCAGGAGTCTGTTGGCATTTGAACTGTCATCGCAAACGCCACTGTTCCCACGTACAACCGGGGCTAACGCCGAAACGGCTCACATGATTCTGCCCGATCATTCCTGCCTACCTGCTTACATTTGGCAACCACCGCCGCCGCAACATCGCGGGGCACCACAGGCTTCGCCACCGCCCGCCATGGGCAAACTCGAACTGCCGCCGCTCATCGAGGGAGCCGAGGGGACGCTGAGAACACGCGTCAATTCAGCACTGCTGCACTTCGGGCAGGCCACTTCTTCATCCTGAGATCGAACCAAAATCTCAACCACGTCATCACACGTCTTGCATTCGTATTCGTACAGAGGCATCTTCGGTATCCGAGAGGAACACGGTCCAGGGAACAAATCATGGGCCAAGGAACAAACCATGGGCACGCCGCCCACGTCCATCCATTGTTTCTCACGGAAGACGTTCGCACCACTGGGAATGAATCGGAGCGGCTGTTTTTGTCAGCAGCAACAAGAACGGCTTGCTTCACACCTCCCCGCCCCGCTCGAACTCAAAGGAAGCGACCATGAATCAGGTTCCCCCACTGCCGCCAATGACATGCGACCAAGTTCGCGAGATTGATCAGGTGGCCATGAAGCAGTTTCAAATCCCTGGCATTGTGTTGATGGAAAATGCGGGACGCGGAGCGGCGGAATGCATCGACCAGATCGCCCCCGACGGAAGTGTGCTGATCCTCTGCGGCAAAGGCAACAACGGTGGCGATGGATTCACGATCGCCCGGCACCTGCAGCTGGCGGGACGAGAGGTGACAATCGTGGCGATGGCACCAGCGGACGAACTGCACGGTGACGCTGCCATCCAAGCCAAGATCGCCGAAGCTTCAGGGATCGAGATTCAGATTCTTCAAGAATCTGACGAGCCCCCGCAGTTGCCGGCGGCAGACATCATCGTCGATGGCTTGCTGGGCACCGGAGCCAAACCGCCACTGCGAGGTCGCTACGCGGAGGTCGTGGAGGCGGCCAACGCAGCCTCGGCAATCCAGTTCGCCCTGGACATCCCGACCGGAATGAACGGCGACACGGGAGAAACGGGCGCGACAACGTTTGTTGCCGATCACACGCTGACCTTCGCCGCCCCCAAGGTTGGCTTTGAAAAGCGAGACGCTGTCCGTTTCACTGGCGAGGTCCACGTGATCTCCATCGGCGTGCCTCTGAAACTGCTGCGTCAATTCAGTGCCTGAGCTTGGCCGGCCTGAGTGGCTGAGACTATGTTAGGGCCATGCAAAACCACCCGCCTCGGACGCGTCGCGTTCCCGTTCGTTCGTTCTCGTTGTTCAGCGTCTTGATTCTCGGCTCCACCGCCGTGCTTTCGGGGTGCGAATCCAAGCGTCTGTCGCCCGAAGATTTCCCGCGACGAGAACGCGAAGAGGTCCTGGCACCGCAAGCTCCCGAAGGCATGGCCACGTCGGAAGATGTGCCACTGCCCGAGACGTCCCCCGAAGACCAATTTCGCGAAGCCGCGATGCTAGGCGACTTGGCGGGGGTGAAACGACTCGCTGGCCAAGGCGTGGAAGTGTCGGCGATGGACGAACACCAACGCACAGCGATGCAAATGGCCGCGTTTGACGGCCACACCCCGGTGGTCGAATGGTTTCTGTCCCAGGATGTCGAAGTCGACCACCGAGATTCATTTGGACGCACGGCGCTGATGTACGCCTCCACCGCGGACAACGCCGAAACAGTCAAGCTGTTGCTCGATGCCGGCGCGGCAGTCGATTTGGTCGACAGCGAAGAACACTTTTCACCGCTGATGTTTGCCGCTGCGGAAGGCCAAATGGCGGTCGTCGAACTGTTGCTCGAGGCGGGCGCCGACCCGACCAAGAAAGACACCGATGGCGAGACCGCGATCGATTTTGCCAGCAGCAACGGCCACACCGAAGTCGTCAAACGACTGCAAAAGTGAGCCGTTGGCCGTTAGGCCCGGTTGTTTCAGCCCCAACCGACAAAGCCGACGATCTCGTCATCGTGATGTCGGCAAGACGTTCGACTGCACTGCGTCCCCGAAACTCTTGGTCCCCGTCCCCGAAACTCTTGATGAGTTTCGCGACACCCGCCATGAAAACGGCGTCCCCTGGAACGTCGACTGATCAGACTTCCAAGAACAGTCGGGCTGGGTCTTCGATCGTTTCTTTGATCGCGACCAAGAACCCAACCGCTTCCCGACCGTCGACGATGCGGTGGTCATAGGTCAACGCGACATACATCATCGGACGAATCACGACTTGGCCGTCTTCCGCGACGGGGCGTTCTTGAATCGAATGCAGGCCCAAGATGCCGCTTTGCGGTGGGTTGACGATCGGCGTGCTGAGCAGCGATCCGTAGATCCCGCCGTTGCTGATCGTGAACGTGCCGCCCATCAAGTCACTGGGTTGCAACCGGTTTTCACCCGCCAGGCGAGCGTACTCGGAGATGCTGCCTTCGACTTCGGCGAACGACATGCGTTCCACATTGCGAAGGACCGGAACGACCAAGCCCTTGCCACCGCCAATCGCGATGCCGATGTCTTGGTAGTTGCGATAGACCATCGAGTCGCCACGAATTTCCGCGTTGACGGCGGGATAACGTCGCAGGGCTTCCACGGTGGCTTTGGCAAAGAACGACATGAAGCCAAGTTTGACACCGTGTTTCTTGGCGAAGGCGTCTTTGTATTTGCTGCGAATCGCCATGACCGGTGCCATGTTGATCTCGTTGAATGTCGTCAGCAGAGCCGCGGTTTGCTGGGCCTGGACGAGACGCGACGCAATTGTGCGACGCAGCATGCTCATCGGTTTGACTTCTTCGGACCGGTAACCACCGCTGGTCATCAACGACGGAGTTTCCGGCACCGACATTGGCTGAGCCGGGGCGGGCGCAGGCGTGGCAGGAACGGCTGGCGGTGCAGCTGGGCGGGAGGCTCCGCTACGGATGTAAGCCAACACGTCTTCTTTCAGCAAGCGTCCCCCGGGACCAGTGGCGGGAACCTGCGACGAATCCAACTTGTGTTCATCGAGCAACCGCTGGGCGGCGGGCATCACAAACCCTCCGCCACCTTGGGCGGGACTGGATGCGGCCGGTGCGGGTGCCGAGGCTGCAGGGGCCGGTGCGGGCTTGCCAGCCGCAGGGGCCGAACCACCGCTTGCAGATCCACCGCCGCCAGCGGGCTGTTCCGCGACTTGAATCGAGGCGATTTGTTGGCCGACTTCGGCGAATTCCTCGGACTGTTTCGTGATCGACTGCAAGAAACCGCTGACAGGAGCGGGGATTTGCACCGACGCTTTTTCCGTTTCAATTTCGACGAGGTCTTCGCCGTTCTTGACCCAGTCACCTTCTTGTTTGAGCCAATTGCCGATTTGCACTTCGCTGATCGATTCGCCAACGGTAGGAACTTCGACGGGAATGATGTCGCTCACGGGAACGTTTCAACCACTTGATAGAAAAAGCTGGGACGGTACGAGCAACCAGAATAACGAGCCAAGCGAACAGTGTCAGCGGCTCACACCGCGATTGCTGGCTTCGGGAAAGAAGATTGACCAAGGTCGCTGGGAAAAGACAGGTCCAGCCCCCCAGAAAGTATGCCGGTTGCGAGGGAGAGGGGGATGAGCGTCCATTTTTTGGACTGCAACGATGCGGGGGCCGATTCAACACGATGGTGGCGGGTCGATTTGATTTGCCACGCCCAGAAAACGCTCGTCGCCCCAAAACCCGCCCCAATTGTCCCGGAGGCAGTCATGTCCGATCCAACCGAGAAAGGCCATCCTATTCAAATGGCTTTGATCGTTGTGTTGTTGATCGGCGGGGGATGGTATTTCTTCCAACACTACAACATCGACGGGCTGGACGGGGTCGCGATCAAACCCAAAGCCGAATTTGCTTGGGAGAAACTCGACGACCCGTTCACGTTCACGTCGTCGACAGAAGCTGGCGGATCCCTGAATTGGCCCGTCGATGAGTCGGGCAATCCGATCGAAGCCGACCCGGTCATCTACAGCCCCAGCGACATGCTGCGTTCAGGCCCCTCCACAAAACAAAGCGTTTGGGGCACCCCGGTCGAAGGCACCAACGGTGCGGCCCCGGCCGAGCAGATTTCGGCGAAGCGCCCGCCCCAGTACCGAAATCTTCGCATCGCATCCTGGTCCTTGGATGGATTCGGGCCGACCAAACTGGCCAGCAACATCTGCCGGAAAAACCTGATCCGCGTTGTTCGCCAATTCGACCTGATCTCGCTTCAGCAGGTTTCGTCGATTCATCAAGACCTCGTGCCCCGGATGGTCGACGCGATCAACGAAAACTCACTGGGCAGCGGCGGCCCCGTTTTCGACTACGTTCTCGGTGGTCCAACTGGTCCCTCCGACCGTGGCGAGCAAATGGTGATTCTGTTTCGTCCCGATCGCATTCGAGTCGACCGAACACAGACGTACACGGTTGCCGACCCCGACCAACAGATGCTTTACGACCCGTTGGTCGCCTGGTTTCGCGCGGCGCAACCCAGTGCCGCGAGAGCCTGGACGTTCACGGTGGCAAACGTGCGAATCGATCTGGGCCGAGCCCCCAGCGAAGTCGCCTTGCTGGGGCAGTTGTTCGATTCCATTCGAGATGACGGCCGAGGCGAAGATGACATCCTGATGATGGGGTTGTTCCAAGCCGATGACGCGTACCTGCTGCCGACCATCGCGGGTCAAACCGTTCGTGCGGCCGTGTCCAGCACGCCCACGGATATCTTCGGACGGCATCAGACCGAAAACATTGTGTTCGATTTTCAATCGACCGCAGAAGCCATCGGTCGCGGTGGAGTCTACGACTTCCTTCGCGTGTACAATCTCAGCCTTTCCGAAGCACAAACGGTGTCCAGCTACCTGCCGGTGTACGCCGAGTTCTCGCCACTGGAGGGCTCCCCGATCGCGAATCAGGCCACGTTGGACCAGGCCGTTGTGCAACAAGCGTCGCTGCCAAGCGGCAAAGCGATTCGCTAGCGACGATCCAAGGATCGCGATCTCCGATGATCTATCTCGACCATCATGCCACGACGCCCTGCGACCCACGTGTCGTCGAGGCGATGTTGCCCTACCTGACGCAGCACTTTGGCAACCCGCACAGCGATTCCCACGAGGCCGGACGCGAAGCTCGCCGGGCGATCGACCAATCGCTCGATTCGATGGCCGCGATCCTGAATGCTCCTCGCGAAAGCATGGTCGTGACGTCCGGAGCCACCGAGAGCATCAACCTGGCTCTGCGAGGTTTCCTGATGCACCCGCGTTGCAAACGGCACCAAGTGGTGCTTTGCGAAACCGAACATCCAGCGGTCTTGGAAGTGGCGGATGACTTGTCCAAGCAAGCCACTGCCAGCGGCCAACCCATCGAGATCATTCGCGTGGGCGTGCATCCTCACGACCACCCGTCCGCCGGACAAGTCGACGTGGATCAGTTGCGTGCCGTGGTCAACGAGCAGACCGCGGTGGTTTCCATCATGTGGGCCAACAATGAAATCGGCTCCATCGCACCCATCCAATCCCTCGCCGAGATCACTCACGAAGCGGGCGCGGTGCTGCACTGCGACGCGACTCAGGCAGTCGGGCGATTGCCGGTCGATGTGCGAGCGACTGACGTTGATTTGCTGACCGCCTCAGCCCACAAATTCTATGGTCCCAAGAGCACTGGTTTCCTGGTGGTCGGCAACGGCAATCGACGCTTGCGACTGCGCCCCCAAATCGTCGGCGGTGGCCAGCAACGAGGGCTTCGCGGCGGAACGCTGAACCCTGCCACTATCGTCGCGATGGCCACGGCAATGCGAATCGCGAACGACGATCTCGAAAGCGACACCTCACGGATTTTGGAACTGCGTGAGATGCTTTGGAATCGTTTGCATTCCGCGCTCGATGGCTTGCAACTCAATGGCACCAGTTGGCGAGAGGATTCATCGGCCCGCTTGCCAGGCAACCTGAACGTCCGTTTGCGAGACATCGAAGGCGAAGCCTGGATGGCGGCCACGCCAGACGTTGCATTCAGCAGCGGATCCGCCTGCAGCAGCACCGAGGCTCTTCCCAGCCATGTGCTGCTGGCGATGGGATTGACCGAATCGGAAGCCCGACGAAGCGTGCGATTCGGCATCGGGCGATTCAACACCGTCGACGAAATCCATGCCGCCGCGGATCAACTGATCGCATCGCATCAAAAGTTGGTCGGTTAGTGTGGCATCGGCTTCCAGCCTGTGAGCAGGAATCACAGGCTGTCGTAGTGGACGAGGTTACGAGTCCTGCTCAACGGACTCGTAACCTCGTCCACTACGACAGCAAATTGCCGTGCGCCGCTGAACGAAAGCCACTTTTACCTACATCCACCCCAGGCGAATCCCCGCGGCCAGCACAATCACGGCAGTGATTCGCCGAAGGGTCCGATGCGACAACCAACTGGACGCGGCCCGGTTTCCAATCTGACCACCGATCAACACGCTGACAAACAACCAAGGCCACCACGGGGCATGCGTTTGAAATTCCACGGCAATCTCACTGAGTGACCAAGCGTGTTTGCTGGTTTGCCCCATCAA
The DNA here is from genome assembly GCF_001027925.1 of Rhodopirellula islandica. Lineage (NCBI taxonomy): Bacteria > Pseudomonadati > Planctomycetota > Planctomycetia > Pirellulales > Pirellulaceae > Rhodopirellula > Rhodopirellula islandica. Next base: position 49,610 of record NZ_LECT01000020.1, read on the forward strand.
GCCCGCGACCGAGTTGACCAGGATGAACAGCGAACTGGTCGCTGCAATGTCGCGAGCGTGACCCCAGCGAGTCAGGTGCAATACCGGCGACAAGAAAATCCCGCCCCCGATCCCCACCAATCCGGCCAACAACCCCAACCCGGCTCCGAGAGCCATTTGCAAAACCACGCTGGATCGCCATGGAAGCTTCCTGTCTGGCGTGATGGATGGATTTGCTAGCAAGTCATCTTCGGAATCCACCGGCTCCGAAGCGGATTCTTTGGCCTGCCTGGTTTGCCCACCCAACAGCAACAAGACACCCGCCAAGATCAGGGTGACGCTCAGGAGCGGAACAAACACCGCTCGGTCGAGCGGGATCGATCCGCCGACCCAGGCCATCGGAATCGACCCGACCACCAGGGGGACACAACGTGACCAAGGCATTTGCTTTTTCTGTGTGAAACGCAAACAGGCGCCCGACACAACCAACAGGTTGCAAACCAAAGAAAGCATGGGCAAAACGCGATGATCGACGCCACTGAGCACCAGCAACGCGGTGTACGTGGACCCGCCACCAAAGCCAGCGCTGCTGTACACCAACGCGGCCAAAAAGAACCACGCCACGATCCAAAAATTTCCGCCTAATAACATGCTCGATCAATCGTTACCCTGAGAGGCAGTGTCTTTTCTTTGCAGCTTCTTGAGGTGATCTACTATGCGGCAACTTCGTACCGTGACTTGCGTCTTTGTTGTCTTGAGTCTGTTGCTCGGGCTGCTTTCCTCGCCCCTGAGACTCTCCATGGCCGCTGAACCCAACCAAGACGCCGCGTGGCGAAAACAGCAATTCGAGGCTGCCGAAGAAGCGTTGAAAAAGGGACTGCCGAAGACCGCGATCAAACACTACGACGCCATCGTACCCGCCGCAATCGCCGAAGAAGACCACGACGATGCCGTTCTGGCCATGGGGATGCGAGCCTCGCTGCGAGGACAACTCGATGGCGGCGGCGCGGAAGACCGGATCCTGCATTTGCAAGAGGACCTGGATTCCGCACCCGAGGCATCCCAACCGCTGCTGCAAGCCGTGCTGGCCAGCTGGTTCTATTCCTATCAACAACAGAACCAATGGCGATTCCGGAACCGCACCGAGATCGAAACTCGCGAAGACGACACGACGCCGATCAAGTCCGCCGATGATCTGAAAACCTGGAGTGCCCAGCGGATCATCCGCCACGCCGGGGCGTTGTTCGATCAAGCCTTGGAGAACTCCGAGAAGCTGAAAACCACCGAACTGACATCCATCCAACGACTGATCACGCAGGGCAGCGCCCCCGAGTCATATCGCCCGACGGTTTATGACTTCTTAGCCAACCAAGCGATCGACCACTTCGTTGACGCCCAGTCGATCTACAGCGGACCAATCGAGCGTTTCGAACTGGAAGCGAGTTCGCCAATCCTGGATCCCGTCGCGGACTTCCTGGCTTGGGAAATCCCGGAAACTGATCTCGAATCGCCGCTTCGCCAGGCCACCGAGTTGATGCAGGACTGGGTTCGCTTCCGACAATCCAACGCCGACGACCAACGAGACGCGTTCCTCGATGCGAATTGGAACCGTTTGCAATTCGCGGATCAGAACGCGGTTGGCACCACCCAGGACGACCGCTCGCAAGCCGCGATGCAGCGTTTCCTCAGTGAGAACACAAGTCATCCGATCAGCACCCGAGCCAGCTTTCAGCTCGCTCAAACTGAAATGGGGAAAGAAGAGTTCGTTCGCGCTCATCAAATCGCGAAAGCAGCACTGGCGGCTCACCCGGACAGCTTTGGCGGACGCCAGTGCGCCGCGTTGATCGAGCAAATCGAGGCACCGCAACTCAACATCGCAACGGAACGGGTTTGGAACCCGGCCCTGGAACAATCCGCTCAAGCCGAGATTGAGATCAGCTACAAGAACATCACCCAGGTGCACTTCAAACTGGTCTCGCTCGGTTTTGATCAGTTGATCAAGACGGGGCAGATGCTTCAGAACAACGAACGCGAGTGGCTGAAACGATACGCGGAAGAACCAGCCGCGCATCAGTGGTCGATTGACCTGGAGGAGACGGCGGACTTCAAAACCAACATTCACCGAGTCAACGTCCCCCAGGATTTGCCCAAGGGAAGCTACCTGTTAATCGCCAGTGTCGACAAAGACTTTGTTTGGAAAGAGAACTACCTGGCGGGCAAACAAATTTGGGTCAGCGAACTGGCACTCGTCACCGATGGCCGCTGGAACCAAGGCACCCTCGAAGGGCACGTGTTGGATTCCAACACGGGCGAACCGGTTCCGCAGGCAACCGTGGCGGTTTGGACCTGGACCAATGAAGGCCAACCTCGAAACAAGTTCAACAATGGCTACCGATACCGATCGCTCCCTTCGTTGACAACTGATCAGAACGGTCGCTTCGAAATGAAAGCCCACGAGGGAGTCAACCGTGACAACCTGTTGCTGGTGGCCCAAAACGGCAAGGATCACCTTCCCTCTCAGCAGCATCATTCCATTCGCCCCGCTCGAACGTCGCAGCAACTCGGCGGTCGCACCGTTTTCTTCACCGACCGAGCGATTTACCGCCCGGGTCAAACGCTTCGCTTCAAAGCGATCGCGACGACTCACAACCAATCCCAGAATCTGTACGAAACCCACAATCGCAAATCGCTTCAGATTCAACTGCTCGATCCAAACAACCAAGTGGTTGAGACGTTGGACTTGATCACCAACGATCGCGGCAGTTGCCACGGCAGCTTCCACCTGCCGACGTCGGGGCTGACCGGCCAAATGCAGTTGATCGTCCGAGAGTTCCCGCGAGGCTCCGCCACCGTTCGCGTGGAAGAGTACAAACGCCCCAAGTTCGAAGTGACCTTGGACGCTCCGAAGGATCCCGTCCGCCTGGAAGAATCGGTGACGGTCTCCGGTCGCGCGACCGCCTACACCGGGGCGGCGATCAACGACGCGACCGTTCGGTACACCGTGGTTCGACAAGTCCAATATCCAATTTGGTGGGGATGGCGATGCTGGTGGATCCCGACGCCTCCCGCCGAACCGCAAACGATCGTCCAAGGCGAAACGACCACGGACGAACTGGGTCGCTTTGACGTGTCCTTTGATGCCGTGCCCGATGCCTCGGTCGATCGAGACAGCGAACCCACGTTCCGATACGTGATCACCGCTGACGTCGTCGACACCACCGGCGAAACTCGATCAGACAAACGCACGGTCACCGCGGGCTACACGACCATGTCGGCTCGAATGAGCGTCGACCGTCCCGATTGGCTGACGGAACAAGACCCCGTCGACATTCAGGTTCACACGACGTCGCTCGATGGTGAAGCCCAGGCCGCCGAAGTCAAGATTGAAGTCTGGTCGCTCAAGGCTCCCGAAGTCGTCCCGCAACCGCGATGGGGCACGTATCAACCGTTGCCAGTGGATGCGAACGACGAAGCGAAACGAGTTCGTCCCGAAGATCCCAACTCTTGGCCACTGGATGAATTGCAATCTTCGAAGACTTTGCAAACCGACGCCAATGGGCGTGGTTCGTGGGAGGTCTCGCTTTCCAAGGGGCACTATCGAGCGGTCTTGTCAGCGGTGGACTCAGCGGGCAACTCCGTCTCAGCGTTGCTGCCACTGCGAGTGTTCGACCCCAAGGCGGATCAGCTCGGTCTGCCGATTGCCAGCCTGTTCGCGACGCCTCAATCTCAGTGGGAACCGGGCGAAACATTCCATGCCGTTTGGGGCAGCGGTTACGAAAACGCAAAGGCCTTGGTGGAAGTCGAGCATCGCGGCGAAATCTTGCAGCGATACTGGACCTCCGGCGACAAGACTCAAGTCGAAATCACACAGGCGATCGATGAATCGATGCGAGGTGGCTTTGTTGTCCGCGTGATGATGATCCACGAGAACCGACTGCATCTGCACCAACAGATCGTCAACGTTCCTTGGACAAACAAAGAGTGGTCCATCCGCTGGGAACGATTTGTTTCCAAACTCAAACCCGGTGCAGAAGAGACTTGGACAGCGGTCATCGAACCCAAGGTGGTGGATGAATCGACCAAGGCCAAGCAGGATTCCATCATGGAAATGGTGGCAACCTTGTACGACGCTTCCCTGGACGTGTTTGCCAAGCATCGCTTTGCAACCGGCTTCAACGCTTTCTATCGTGATCGAAGCACACGCAGCCCGCACTTGAACAACGGTTGGCAAGGTCTGACGACCGTTGTGATGTGGTCGCACCGTGGATACCCCGGAGGCGAGCTGAGCTATCCCGATTGGGTTGCTGAATTGCAGCTGAACCGATTCTACGGAAGACCAATGCCAATGGCTCGTGGGATGTCTCGCAACATGGCGATGGCAGAGTCCGACATGATGATGGCTGATGGAGCGATGCCGGCATCAGCTCCCATGCGAAAACAAGCCGCTCCTTTGATGTTGGCTGGAAGTGCGATCACGAGCGATTCCGAAGCGGCCGATGATGCTCCCCCCGAATCAAATGATCCCAAAATCGATTTGTCCGGCATCCCGCCGCGAAAGAATCTGAACGAGACCGCGTTCTTCTTCCCGGAATTGATCGCGGACGAGAACGGGGTGGTGAAGATGAAGTTCACCATGCCGGAAGCACTGACTCGTTGGCAGTTGCTGGGATTTGCCCACGGCGCCAATCTTGCCTCGGGAACCATCTCGGGCACTGCAGTCACCAGCAAAGACTTGATGGTTCAACCCAACCCGCCTCGGACGTTGCGGGAAGGTGACGAAATTGAACTGACGGTCAAAGTCAGCAACCAATCGGCTTCGACGCAAACTGGCGTGGTGGCATTGAACCTGTCGTCAGCAGCCAGCGGCGAGTCGGTCGATGAGCAAGTCGGCAATTCCCAGCCGAAGCAATCGTTTGAAATCCCCGCCGGCCAGTCCAAGACGTTCTCATGGCGAATCCAGGTCCCCGATGGCATCGGTTATTTGGTCTACAAGGCCGTCGGTTCGACCGGACGTTTGTCGGATGGCGAAGAAGGCTACCTGCCGGTTTTGACCCGCCGCATTTTGGTGCACGAGTCCATCTCACTGCCGATCGATGGTGCGGAAACAAAGACGTTCACGTTGCCCAAGCTACTGGAAGGAAAAAGCGATACGCTGGCGAGCGAATCGCTGACCATTCAGATGACTTCCAACCCGGCTTGGTACGCCGTGATGGCGCTGCCTTACTTGATGGAGTATCCCCACGAATGCAGCGAGCAAACGTTCCATCGCTTGTATGCGAACTTGCTGGCGCGGCACATCGCGACGTCCGACCCGCGAATCGAACGCGTGTTTGAACAATGGCGAAACCAACCCGAGGTCGCTGGTCGAGTCACACTGGACAGCCCTCTGGCCCAGAACGAAGAACTGAAGTCGATCGCCCTCACCGAAACACCTTGGGTGTTGCAGTCCAAGTCCGAATCCGAGGCTCGTCGCAACGTTGGCATTTTGTTTGATACCAATCGGGTCAATGATCAAGCCGACCGATTGACGCGACGCTTACAGGAACTGCAGAAGGAAGATGGCAGCTTCGCTTGGTTCGATGGCGGTCCGTCCAATGACACCATCACGATGTTGATTGTCACCGGGTTCGGTCGCTTGCAACATCTGGGTGTCGAGGTCGACATGCAGATTGCGATGAAAGCGCTGACGCACTTGGATGCCTACGCAACCAAACTGTACGAAAGAATCCAAACCGAAAACCGCAGCAAAGTGCATGTCTCGCCGACCGTGGCGATGCTGTTGTATGGCCGCAGTTTCTACAAGGATCAACCGACCGCACCGGAGCACCTCGAAGCGGTCGAGTACTGGACCAATCAACTTGCCGAGCATTGGTTGTCCCTGCCGAGCCGGATGAGCCAAGGGCACGCCGCGATCGCTTTGCATCGACTGGGCCGACTCAAAGAAGCCAAAGAAATCGTCGCTTCATTGATCGAACGCTCGGTGATCGACGAGCAGGGCATGCACTGGAACGACGCCAACTCAGGCTGGTGGTGGTACCAAGCACCGATTGAAACGCAGGCCATGATGATCGAGGTACTCGACGAAGTCGCGGGCGATCTCAAACGAATGGAACTCTGCCAGGCTTGGTTGCTGCGGCAGAAAGAAACCCAGTCTTGGGAAACCACCAAATCCACCGCCGATGCGGTGTACGCGTTGCTGCTGCGAGGCACCGACAAGCTGGCTTCCGATGAAGTCGTCGACATTGCAGTCGGGCAGCAAGAAGTTCCCAAAGGCAACGTCGAAGCGGGCACTGGTTTCTACCAGCACCGTTTCTCGGCGGATGAGATCACGCCCGAGATGGGATCGATTCAGGTCAAGAAAACAACCTCAGGCATCGCTTGGGGTGGAGTCCACTGGCAGTACTTTGAGAACATCGAGAACATCACGCCGCACGATGGCACGCCACTGCAAATCGAGAAGCAGCTGTTTGTCGTCCGTGCGACGGATTCCGGCCCCGTGCTGCGTCCTGTCGGCGACGAACCCGTTCGCGTTGGCGATGAACTGGTTTCCAGATTGATCATCCGCAGTGATCGCGACATGGAATTCTTGCACCTGCGAGACCATCGCGGCAGTGGCACCGAGCCCGTCAATGTGTTGTCTCAATACCGCCGGCAAGATGCGTTGGGATACTACCAAAGCACTCGAGACGCTGCCGAGCATTTCTTCATTGGTTACCTGACCAAGGGAACCTATGTGTTGGAATCTCGCTGTCGTGTGCAGCTACGCGGGAACTATCAGACGGGGATGGCAAGCATCGAATCGATGTACGCTCCCCAGTACAACAGTCACAGCGAAAGCCATGCTTTGGAAGTGAAGTGATTCATGAAGATTTCATGAACCGCCCAGCCTCCTGCTCTTTGCCGTGCAATGTGCCCTGGAATTGAGCAGGGGGGTGTTCAAGGTTCAAGCACGTGTTCGATGCCCCGACCGTGCTGATATGCAGCGGGAACGAATCCACCCTTGAAATCATTGGTATGAAAGCTGCGATCAATTCGAAATCTCAACACCGGCAAACCAATGCCGATGAAGTTTTCGAACCTCAACCTCTTATAGTGATTTGATGAAAACGGGCTTTTTGATCGACATGGATGGCGTCATCTACCGCGGCAGTGAGCTGATCCCAGGTGCCGATCAGTTCATCGACACATTGATTCGTCAGGACATTCCTTTTCTGTTCTTGACCAACAACAGTCAAAGGACTCGGCGTGATGTGCAAACCAAACTCCAACGGATGGGGATCTTCGTGGAAGAGGCCCACATCTTCACTTGTGCCATGGCAACGGCACGCTTCCTCGCCAAACTGAAACCCAATGGCACCGCGTACATCATTGGCGAAGGGGGCTTGTTGCAAGCAATGCATCAAAACGGCTTCTCCATCGTGGATCACTCGCCCGACTTTGTCGTCGTTGGCGAAGGCCGCACGATCACACTCAACGCATTGGAATCCGCGGTCGACATGATCCTTGGTGGTGCCAAACTGATTGCCACCAACCTGGACCCCAGTTGCCCGACCAAGAACGGCACACGACCGGGCTGTGGGGCCACGGTCGCCTACCTGGAGGCGGTCACCGGGCGTAAAGCCTTCAGTGTGGGGAAACCCAGCCCCATCATGATGCGAGCTGCTCGCAAGGAACTGAAGTTGGCCACCTCCCAAACCGTGATGGTCGGCGACACGATGGAAACCGATATCCTGGGCGGCGTCCAAATGGGCTACCGAACCGTGCTCACCTTGTCCGGCGGCACGAAAAAGGAAGACCTCGGCCAATTCGCGTACGGCCCCGACGTGATTGTCGATTCGATCGCGGACCTTTGCGATGTCGGCGAGTTCGTCCAAAGCAGTTTGCCAGTCGGCAACCGCGAGGACGACACCGTCACTAATTTCGCCGCCTGGGCCGCCGCCAACGCGTGATGGTTTTCTCGGAGCTGAAACGGGCGCCACTTCGAGGCCAGGTCTCACCTGGAACCCACGCCGATGCTTCGGTAGAAGCGAGGCGTGATCGGAACTCAGGCGTCGTTTGACGGGGAAGGTCCAATGGCGAGTCACCAGCGCCAGGCGGGGCCTGGCCTGACGAATCGGTGGTAAGCGGTCCAATCAAGGTGGTCGCATTTTGCTCGGGTTTCACAGGGGCTCGCGTTCGCGAGTGAGGCCACGAAGTGGTCACAGACGGTAGCCGGTGGTCGAGCAAAGCGAAAACCACCGGACAGTGACAAAAGATCGCGGCGTCGGCCCCGAAGGGTGTCGTAGAAGACTCGGCCGTAAAAGTCTTCGACCCCTTCGGGGTCAACCGTGTGATCGGGGGGGCTTCCCGGCGGTAGTCGCTTCGCTCGACCGCCGGCTACCCTCTGCATTCCCTCCGGGAAAGAAGGCGTGCAGTCGCAATCCCCACCATCCCACCTTTTTCCAGCCCAACGCTGCGATCACCGGTGGAGAATGTCACGGCCACAAGGGCGTCTGTTTCACGGCTTCAGAGACACGACCAAAGCTATGGGACAAAACTTTCCCATCCCTCCCAAATGCACACCGTTTCACCATGCCAGGCGGGGCCTGGCCTACGCGGCCTGTCATTCGTCCCCAGGGACGCACAACGCAGCTGCAGGCATGTGCCCCTGGACCATGTGCCCGTGGACACTGAACACAGCGTGATCACCAAGCCCCAGGGTCGTGACATGAATCAGGGGCATGGAAACTCTTGTCGTTCTGCATGGGGACGACAAGACGGTGTGGTTGCTGCCCCTCCAACCCGACCGTCTCGTCGTGTTCCCATTGCTTTCCACCTTCATCGATTCATGTTGGCTTGCCCTCGCGGTCAATTCGCTGGGCTGCCCGAACTGCAATCGACTTCGTCATGTGTAAAAAGCCAATCCGTGGCAACGGCTGCGTTTCCTCCATGCGACTTTTGCATAAGCCATCTGAATCCTCGGTGCCGTTCAGATAGTATCGACGGATCGCTGCGAGTAATCTATGAGGGAATCCCCTCAAACGCTGCTCCCGCGTCCCCCATGAGTCGCTTGTGCCCCATTCCACCCCACCCCAAAGCGAAGAAAGCTCATCGAGGCTGAGAACACGGGTTGATCCGCCTGAGTTCGATCCAAATTCGATTTGGACTGCGATGACTCAGACTCCAGGGATCGGGGTTTGTGTCACGGATCAAGAAGGTCGGCTCCTCTACGTCAACGACTGCGCGATGATGCTTTTCTCGGCCGCACCCAACATTGAGTACGCCGGGAAATCAATCCATGATTTCCATTCGCCGCAGTACGTCCAGGAACGGTTGGCGATGATTGGGCGTGTGCTGAAAGAGGGCAAGCCACTCGCGATTCGGCATATCTATCACGGAAAGCAAGTTCACTCAACCGTTTGGCCCATTCGTGATTCCAAGCCTCCCTTTGGTCGCGTGCTGGTGATCAGCCGAACCACATCGGGTTTGCATTTGGCGACGTCCGATGACTCCATCGAAAGCATCGAAACGGCGTTCATCGACTTTGGTCCGCTGGACATCCTGACACAGCGTGAGATCGAAGTTGCGGTGCTACTTGGGCATGGCATGAATGTCCCCAAGGTGGCTCAACTGCTGCACCGCAGCCCCAAGACAATCGAACGACACAAATCAGCAATCACAAAAAAACTGGGCCTGCGTGGGCAAGCCGAGCTGGTGATGACCATCAGCGAGATGGGCCTCGATCTCGATGACGCCAAGCTGAAGCGACTTCCAAGGGAGAAGTGAAACGTCCACTTCGGGGTCGCCACATCAAAACCACTGCAGGGAATACCGATTCTATAAACGACGACTTCACCCTCCCTCTGAGCGAGGCCGTCCAGTTTTTCAGTGCCGTGCCAGTAGCGTCTTGAGACCCCCGCCCACGCAGCGGGCTTGTCGATTTCGCTGTAGGTTGGCCACTCTTGGCCGACATCCGCAACTTGGACGAGCAAGAGTGCCCATCCTACATGCGTTCAAACTTCGTTTCGGGGGAGGCACGACATGTGAAAATCCGCCGAAACGCGGTATCAGAAAACGACACAACCTCTGAGCGAGGTGAGGGCTACGCGATGAGTTCACCGCTCGCCCTCCCGAGCGGTGAGGTCGTGCAGTTTTTAAGTACCGTGTTGCCAAGCGTTTATGATCACCCTCCCTTGGGACGTTCGAAAAATAAATGGTGGCGGGCGTCTGGGTATCGCCCCGGATGGGGCCGTCATGCTTCGCTCGGGGCGGA